>NZ_PJAV01000018.1:0-3563 GCF_002836695.1 Pseudoalteromonas sp. 78C3 | reverse complement strand
GGCAGGCCGTGCCGCTAGCCAAACGCCACTAGAGCCTACTCTGTCTAATATTTTATTTATCATTTGAAAGTCTATTGGTTGATATTACCATCATTCTAAACTCCGTATACAAGTACGGAGTCAATCATTTTAATGAGTCAATTATGGGGCAATGTGTTGGATCTTCGTTTTGCATACAGGTATTTGTCATACCCACAATTACTTTCTCTAAACGTTGAAGGTCATTAATTTTGTCTCGAATGATTGCTAACTTTTGTCGGTTTAATAGCTCAACTTGAGCGCAGTTGCTGTCCATAGACATTAGCGATTTTATTTCTCTTAACGTAAAGCCGAGCGCTTTGGCTTTTGTGATAAACCTAAGTTGTCCTGCTATTGATTCGTCATATTGTCTATAACCAGATATTGGTTTTTCAGGTTGTGTAATCAGTCCTTCTCGTTCATAAAAACGAATGGTTTCTACATTTAAATTTAATGATTGTGCTAATTTGCCAATGGTTTTCATTATTGCCTTTGTGAATACTACTAATCTAAAGTTATATTTAGTTCAACTATCTAATGACTTGATAATGCCACAGACTTCAATTGTACCGTCAGACCCGCAAGAGCTTGCCATTAGTTTTAACTCTTTTTTGAGTGCATTCAATTCCTTCATTCGTTGATTAACTAAAGTTAGTTGCCGATCAATTAATGCATTTACACTAGAGCAACTCTCCTCTGGCTTGTTTTTTAATTCAATGAGTCGCTTAATATCATTAAGCGGAATATCTAAACTTCGACAATGCTTTACGAACTCTAGCTCTTTAAATGCCTTATTAGAATACAACCTGAAATTCCCTTCAGTGCGATCAGGATCTGACAGCAAGCCCTCCTTTTCATAATATCGGATGGTTTGTACTGAATACCCCGATGTTTTCGATAACTCACCAATTTTCATAAAATTTCCAAATAAACTTGACCCTATAGTCACTATAGGATTTATAGTTAGAGCATACAAGTTAATCGGAGATGAAAATGAGCGATTGTGGGTGTGAAGTTGAGCTAAAAGATAACCAGCAAAAAACGGTGCTTTATTGGCTTCTGGCTATCAATGCCTCGATGTTTGTTTTTGAAATTGGCTTTGGTTGGTTATCAGAATCAACGGCTTTAATTGCAGATTCGTTAGACATGCTAGCGGATGCAATCGTCTATGCAATTGCACTATACGCGGTGGGAAAGTCAATCCAACATAAGGCTAATGCTGCTTTAGTGAGTGGCTATTTCCAACTGGGGTTAGGCGTGCTAATTCTAATGGATATTGCTAGAAGGCTGTATGGTGAAAGTGAGCCTCACTCTTGGTTTATGATTGGCGTAGGCATGGTTGCTTTAGTTGCAAATGTGATTTGTCTCATCCTTATTCGAAAGCACAACAACGATGAAGTACATATGAGAGCTAGCTGGATATTTTCAGCGAATGATGTAATTGCAAATCTTGGTGTCGTTATCGCAGGCATACTCGTTATGGTGCTGAAACAGCGTTGGCCTGATATCGTCATTGGTAGCATCATTTCAATGTTAATTCTTCGAGGCGCTTACCGAATACTAAGCGATGCTAAACAAGAATTAGCTGTTGCTGAGAAAACACGTTAAACACCAAATGAAGATAAACAATCAACCTTTGGTTGTTCAAAGTAAGGAAACATCAATGAATAGCAAATATCTAGAAAAAACCAAGATAGTAAATTTTGAACACTCTACAATTCAATCATTAATTTCTGAGCGTAATTGGCAAGAACTCGATGACTTCAACAAAATTGGTGCAGCCTACCAATTTGTTAAAGATGAAATATTATTTGGTTACAATGAGAGTGATGATATTTCAGCAAGCAGTGTTTTAGCCGATGGTTACGGACAATGCAATACCAAGGGTAACTTGCTGATGGCTTTGTTACGAGGATTAGGTATTCAATGTCGTTTTCACGGCTTTACTATTGAGCAGCGATTACAAAAAGGAGCTATTCCAACTTATGTATTTTGGTTAGCACCTAAATATATCATTCATAGTTGGATTGAAGTTTATTTCAAGGATCGTTGGATAAACTTAGAAGGCTTTATATTAGATGAACAATATTTAAGTTCACTACAGCACAAATTTAGTCAAATAAAAAACGAATTTTGTGGTTATGGTGTTGCAACAAAGTGTTTCTCTTCGCCAGATACAGATTGGCGTGGTCAAGATACCTATATACAAAAAGAAGGTATTCATGATGATTTTGGTGTTTATAATTCCCCTGATGAGTTTTATCTCGAAAAAGGAACTAACTTATCAGGAATCAAACGTTGGATGTATCAACGAGTGATCCGTCACTTTATCAATTTTAACGTAGTCAATGTAAGAAATTTAAAAGTTCTTGAGGTGGAAAATGCACAATCATAGCCATAGCCATTCGCATGGAAAAGACGACCGTATAGGTTGGACATTTTTCCTTAATGTTTCATTTACTATTATCGAATTTATTGGTGGTTGGCTAACCAACAGTACCGCTATTATGGCTGATGCTGTACATGACCTGGGTGACAGTTTATCTATAGGATTCGCTTGGATACTGAGTCGTTTCTCGGATAAAGAAGCATCCGATAGATTTAGCTATGGCTATCGTCGTCTTACCCTGTTTGGCGCATTAATTAACAGTATTGTATTAGTTATTGGTTCTGTCTGGGTGCTATTTGAAGCAATACCAAGATTATCTAATCCTGAAATGCCAATGGCTGAAGGAATGTTGGGTCTTGCATTACTTGGGGTTGCTGTTAATGGGTATGCAGTATTTAAACTAAAAGCGGGTAAAACGCTGAACGAAAAAGTACTTACGTGGCATTTGCTTGAAGACGTACTTGGCTGGGTTGCAGTCCTAATTGTTTCTATCGTGCTGCTTTTTGTAGATCTACCAATATTAGATCCTTTGCTTTCTATAGGCTTTACACTGTTTATATTGTTTAACGTTTTGAAAAACCTGAAAACAACATTGGCACTATTTCTTCAAGCTACACCTGATGAAGAAGTGCAGAATAATATTGAAAAAGCGATAAAGGCTATACCTGAAATTAATGGGATTCATCATATGCACTTTTGGTCATTAGACGGGGAAAGTCACGTATTAACTGCTCACCTAGAGTTAGCCCATAACTTTGAGGTTGATAAATTAATTAGGCTAAAACAACAAGTGGCTAAGGAACTTTCTTCTTATAATTTATCTCATACAACCATTGAGTTTGAGTTTCCTCAAGAAACTTGCCGTGACGAGCATGAAAAACATGCGCATGGCTAGTTTAGAAAACCTTTTTTTGATATTATAATTTTTCATATTTAAGTAGGTGTTTATTTTGAAATTCAATGTTGCGTTAAAAATACTATTAGTCGTTTCGATTGTTTTGCAATCGTTAACTGCTGTTGTATCCGCAACACCTGAGAATCACCAAATAGATATAGAGCACCTTCAAATTCAACATGATCATGCAGATGATCGAAATGTCTCAAATGATAATGTAGGTGATGAGCAGCATAATGAAAAAGATTGTCATCACTGCGG
>NZ_PJAV01000017.1:0-3601 GCF_002836695.1 Pseudoalteromonas sp. 78C3 | reverse complement strand
GTATCACGTAATACTTTTTTAATTGAAGCGTCAGTTACATAACGAGCTATGCCTGTCATAGCTGAAAGTAATGTAGCGTCAGTGAAGTACTTCGGTGGTGTAGTTTGCTTTTCTATCAAGTCGGCTTGCTGGCAATGTACTTCATCTCCTTTTGAAACATTAGGTAGACTAACCGCTGAAAATTCACTTTCCCCCTGTGATTTTTGTTTTGAAGGAAATAAAGCTTTCCAACCTTGCGATACCACGTCTTTTTGTTTGGAAATAAATAAACCACCTGACACTTCTGTATCGATTTGTTTATCTACATACTCAAATGGAGGGTAGAACTGAATAAGATACTGGCGAGCAACAAGTTCATAAATATTATTTTCAGCAGGTGATAAACGGCTTAAATCGGTTGTTTTTGATGTAGGAATTATCGCGTGGTGGGCACTTACCTTTGAGTCATTCCAGGCTTTACTTTTTAAACTCAGATTCGCGTTTTTTGCGGTATCACTTAAAGCTAAGCAGGATTTACCAATAGCGCCTACGACTTGCTTAACATCATTCAAATGTTCTTTAGGTAAATACCGGCAATCTGAGCGAGGGTAAGTAATTAGTTTATGTCGCTCGTATAATTGCTGACACGTATCAAGTACTGACTGTGCGCTCATACCAAACCTTTTTGCGGCATCAATTTGTAAGGCAGATAAACTGTACGGTAATGGCGGAGGTGTCGCTTTTTTTGCTTGAGTTACATTAACTACTTTCCCCGCTTTATTTTGTACCTTTGAAATAACATTTAATGCTAACGCTTTAGACAACACCCGATTATCTTCATCCATGTAAGGCTCACATGCTTTACTTGGACGCCATTTAGCCTGATACACCTCACCTTTTGAAGTAAGAAGCGTACAGATAACCTCATAGAATGGTTTTGATACAAAATTCGCAATCTCTAGGTCTCTGTGGACAATCAAACCTAAAACGGGTGTCTGTACCCTCCCAATTGATAGGACCCCGCTATAACCAGATTGACGTCCTTGTAGCGTACATAGGCGAGTCATATTAATTCCGTAAAGCCAATCTGCTCTAGCTCGTGCTAAAGCAGATGTAGCAAGCGGAATGAAATCTGTATTTTTACGTAAATTGTTTAATGCTTTTTTTACTGCTGCTGGATTCAAGTCACTAATTAAGCACCTTAAAACCTGTGTTTTTTTTGCTTTAGACACACCACAATGATTGATCACTTCGTCAATCAGGATTTGCCCAACTCGATCTGGATCGCCCATATTAACTAGCGTATCGGCTTTTTTTATTAATGTTTTTACTACTGTAAATTGCTTTCTTGTTTTACTTTTAACGACAAGCTTCCATTCATTTGGAACAATAGGCAAATGCTCAACAGCCCATTTTTTATAATCGGGGTTGTATGCTTCAGGCTCAGCTTGTTCTAATAAATGACCTATGCACCAAGTAACAACATCGCCATTACCAGCGGTGATAAAACCATCACTTTTTTTATGTGGTTTAGGTAGTACATCTACAAGTGCCCTGCCAAGGCTTGGCTTTTCTGCAATAAACAATCTCATACGTTTTCAACCATAACCTTTAAGTCTATGTAAATAATATATTTTGGATGTATTTAATCTTCATTATTCATCAAAACTGATTCACGAAACTGATGAATAATGGTTTGCATTTTATCAATAACATCACTAGTAATTGTATTGTGTAAAGCTGCTTCTTCTGTTTCCAATATGAGTTTTTCAAACATTAATTCTGTTGAGCGTATAACCATAACTGTGCTCATAGTTTCTTTATAATTAGTAATTTCATTAAAAGCTAAATCTATATACGTATCTAAGGAAGTAGAATTACTATGACCTGTATATTGCTGTAACTCTAACTTCAAAGCCTCTGAATTGATTAGAGCTCGCCGAAATTCATCTTTATTATTTATGTTATGCCTACTAATTAAATCAACCATTATTCGGGTAATGAACCCATGTCTAAATAAGTGACCATGACCAAGGCTTGTATCAACATTTGAAATCTGGCATAAGCGGTTCATTTCACCCGTTAACGTTTCAGCCTTTAATGGTTTCCCTGTTCTGTGATTAATTAATAAATACCCATGATCATTCTTCAAACCAATAGTATTTCTGATTATTCTCTTTCTAGACATATCAACGTAGAACATACAATCTTGAAGAAAACCTCTAGGAACAGGTACTTTTCTTATCTTCCCTTTTTTTGCAGTAAACATCGAAAGTAAAGGTGAGCTGTCATTAGTGTTTAGTGCCTCAATAATATCCTTTACTTTTAAATGGACTATTTCAACTCTTCTCCCCCCCGTTATTTCGTAAGCAAATAGCATTACCTTACGTCTCAATCTTAAATGCTTGTCTGAAGTTTTTAGAGCACTTAGTTTTAGCTTTTTAACAACATCAATACTTACTGGGCTTTTGGATTTGATTGGACTAGGTTGAGGAAACGATGAGTGATGCCAATATAGTTTTTTGTTTTGACCTGATTTTGTATAAAAACTAAATGACTTGCTTTCTATTACGATAGAGCAACCTTGAGATCCAATTAAATTATCAATAAAGTGATATTCTTCAATAAAGCTTAAAAAAGCTATCGTTCTTCGCCCTATTGTCAAAATTGAATTTGTGGTTCGAATTGAATCTCCAGCAGTAGTTCTGATATTGAGACTATTAATAAACTGTGTAAACCTGTTATCAGTGAGCTCAGTGAAGTTAATTTTATTATTAAAACAAAATCTAATTATAGGTGAGATATTTTTTGCATACTCTGCGATCGTACCACCTCGAGTACGTCGACTTAAATGCTTTGACCAAAGCTTTAACATGTAAGCATTAGCTTCTACGCATGGTAGACCATTTGGCCAATATACGAAGGGTAAGTTACTAGCTTCTCTGGTTATAACTCTACCAGAGGCCGTATCCACATAATAAGGGAGTTGAGTAGACTCTGGCATGATTTTTAATAACTGTTTATTATTCATTAGCATTAATGAAAAAAAGTTTTGAATTTATGATTTTAATTTCTTTTTTGCATAAATTTAGAGTTTCAGGGCTAGCTTTTGAAGCATAGTTTATAGACATTCTTTTTAAATCCTGTAACACAAGAACTAACTGCATATTCTGCTGACGCAACTTTTCTATATCAGACTCGCTTTCCCGTAGCTTGAGTATGATACCTTTTTTAGTCGTTTTATTATTTTCAGCCGGCTCTATTTTTAATTGTTGTTGCTTATTTAAAGCAGTAATCCTTAGCAAGTTTAACCCGTGGTAACCATCAGGTAAAAATATATCAGCATGAGACTTTAAGGTGTTTAATGAGGATGAAATTATGCCAAACTCTTTATTTTCGTAAGTAGCTAACTTTCTTTGCGAGCTTAATAGCTTTAATAGTAAGCTGATATCCTCTTTGTTATTGGGTTCTGATGCATTATTTAGGTTGGTTAAAAGCTTTTCCAACGCTTTGATAGAAGCTCTTTTCTTTTCTGAAATTTTCATTCTGAAGGCTCTTCCTTAACAATTAGTGATAAGTGCACTTCATTTATAGGATTACCTAATTTATCTTTAACTTTTAA
>NZ_PJAV01000016.1:0-4101 GCF_002836695.1 Pseudoalteromonas sp. 78C3 | reverse complement strand
ATGATCATTATAAAAAACAACCAAATGTAATTATAAAAACCCTTAAATTAATTGAATGTTATTCAATTGACTGACTTTGTTAATTAAGTATATGTTCAAGGTAACAAAGAGGTTTATACCAATCCGCTTAATTAAGTGATCTATTTTGAGGATGGAAAAACGTGTTGATAGCTAGGCAAAAAATTCGCTATTTAGTTGCTCCAAATGAGAATTTTTTAACGCAGGTAACGGCACGTTTAGCCCCTAAAAATGATTAAGTATTATTGCGGGTTGGTATTAATCTTTTTGTACAAAACTAAAATAATTCAATGGGTATGGGGAAATACAGCATGAATAGAAAACCGTTATTTAAATTACAGCAATCGGTACCACAAATATTACTCGCAATGAGCGCGTCTGCTGCACTACTTGGTTCGCTCTCAGTAAATGCTGCAGAGCAAGACACTAAAGCAGAAGAAAACATCGAACAAATAAGCGTAATTGGTTCTCGCCGATTAGGCCGTACAGTAGAAGACAGTGCAGTACCCATCGATATAATTGGTGCAGATGCACTTAAAAATTCTGGCTTTACTGAAACGAATGCCCTACTTAGCAGTTTATTACCCAGCTTTAACTTCCCGCAGGCATCCCTTACTGATGGCAGCGACCACGTACGTCCTGCTCAACTTCGTGGCTTAGCACCCGATCACACCTTAGTGCTTGTTAATGGTAAACGCCGCCACAGCAACGCATTACTTAACTTAAATGGCTCAACGGGTCGTGGTTCATCATCGGTTGATTTAAATGCGATACCAGCAAATGCTATTGCCCGTATTGAAGTATTACGCGATGGTGCAGCAGCGCAATATGGCTCTGACGCTATAGCTGGTGTTATTAATATTGTACTTAAAAGTGCCAGCAGCGGTGGTTCAGTTGCCGCTATATATGGTGCTAACGTAACCGAAATGGACGGTGTACCACAGCTTAAATCAGTATCTGAAGGCAGTGATGGTAATTTAGCCTTTACCGAAGGGGGCGATCGCTCTTTAACAGACGGCCAAACACTAACGCTGCAAGGTAATATGGGTTTTGAACTTGGCGATAATGGCTTTTTAAACATCTCAACAGAATACCGCGACCGCCATTCAACTAACCGCTCAGACTACGATAACCGTGAAAACTACGCACGCATAGATGACGGATCAGTAGATGGCGCGCTTGACCCACGTGAACTGACTGTAAATCGTTACAACCATAACTTTGGTAATGGCGATGTTGAAGATTTTTCAATGTTTTATAACGCAGGTTACCAGTTAATAAACGAAGTCGACTTATATTCGTTTGGCTCTTACAGCAAACGTGAAGGCGAAGGCGGCGGGTTTTATCGCCGTGCAAGCGATAGCCGTAATATAGAAGAAGTATACCCTGATGGCTTTTTACCTGTTATTACCTCAGACATAGATGACTTTTCACTGGCACTTGGCGCTAAAGGTTTTGTAAGTGAATGGAATTACGATGTATCGGCCGTATATGGTCAAGATGCATTTGAGTTTGGTGTTATAAATAGCTTAAATACCTCATATGGCCCTACTAGCCAAACAAGCTTTGATGCAGGAACACTTACCTACGATCAACTTACTTTAAACGTTGATTTTAGCCGCGAGGTAGACGTCAGCTTTTTAGAAAGCTCGGTAAGTGTAGCTGTAGGTGCTGAGTATCGCCGCGAAGGATATCAAATAGATGCAGGCGAAGAAGCTTCATACGCACAAGGCACATTTGGCCCAGGAGGCGCAGTAACCGACCCAGTTGATGGCCCATTTGGCGCAGCGGGGGCACAAGTATTCCCGGGGTTTACACCCGAATCAGAGGGCGATAACAGCCGCCACAACGTGAGCTTATATATAGACCTTGAAACCTACCTAACCGACGATTGGAATTTAGCGGTTGCCGCCCGTTATGAAGATTACTCAGACTTTGGCGATACACTTAACGGTAAAATTGCAACTCGTTATTCATTAACTGAAGACTTAGCACTACGCGCCTCAGTATCTACTGGTTTTAGAGCACCTTCTTTGCAGCAGCAATACTTTACCTCAGTGGCCACTGTATTTGTTGATGGCGAACCAACCGAAACAGGTACGTTCGCACCAAGCAGCGATGTAGCAAAAGCACTGGGCTCACCTGGCCTTGATGCAGAAGAAGCAACAAACTACGGCGTTGGTTTTACATGGTCTACCGACTTTAATTTCAGCTTATCGGTTGATTACTACCAAATATTAATTGATGACCGCATTGTGCTATCAAACAACTTATCGGGCGATGCTATTGCCGATTTACTCCAAGGCACAGGCGCTAACCAAGGTCGTTTCTTCTTAAATGCAATTGACAGCAAAACCCGTGGTGTTGATGTGGTTGCCTCATATAATGTAGCAACTGATGGTTACGGCGATTTAGCCTTTAACCTAGGTTATAACTACGGCAAAAATGAAGTAACAAATATTATCGACCCACCAGCAGAGCTTCAAGGTGCAGGGTTTGATCAAGACAACTTGTTCTCAGGCACTGAGCTGCGTCGTTTTGAAGTAAGCACACCGCGTAATAAGTACAACTTAAGCGCTACGTGGACTAACGACGACATACGTACCACTCTTAGAACAACGCGTTACGGAGAAACTCAAGACCCTTCAGACAACCCTGAACGTAACGAAGTGCTTAAGCCTAAATGGATAACCGACTTAGATGTCGCCTACTCGCTTAGTGAAAACGTATCGCTTAGCTTAGGTGCTAATAACATTTTTGATGTTTACCCAGATGCAACCCGTGAAAATGTTGACGATGTAACCACCTTCTCACGTTTATTTGCTTACTCTAGCTTCTCGCCGTATGGATTTAACGGACGCTACGTGTACGGTAAAATAGAAATGAAGTTCTAATAAGCACAGCTTAAAGTAACCAAACACACAAAAGCCACCGATTAGGTGGCTTTTTAATGCGAGTTGCGATTAAATCTATAATTAGATTTTAGTTAACCAGCCGTGCTTGTCTTCACTTTTACCCCATTGAATATCGTTCAATGCTTGGCGAAGGCGCGCAGTCGTTGGGCCTGGCTCGCCAGTACCTACTTTGTATTCTTTATCGTTATGAATAAACGTACCCACAGCAGTTAGTACAGCTGCAGTGCCCGAAAGCGCCGCTTCAGTACCTGGTTTAGCAGCACGCTCTAGTAGCTCAGTAACGCTAAAGTTACGCTCGCTTACCGTCATACCTAAATCTTTTGCTATGGTTAAAATACTATTACGCGTTACACCGTGTAAAAACGTGCTATCAAGCGCTTTAGTGATAATTTCGTTGCCATCAATAAGTATAAAGTTAGCAGCACCGGTTTCTTGTACGTCGCCACCTGGGCAAAATAAAATTTGATCTGCTTGATACTTAGTTCGTGCAGCACTAATAGGTGCTAGAGCACTGGCGTAGTTACCACCACTTTTTACCATACCCATGTGCGGAGCGCAGCGCATACCATCTTCTTCAAGCAGTACGCGCAGTGCAGTTGCACCACCGGCAAAATAATCACCTACTGGCGATAGTAACGTGTATAAAAGCGAGCTCATTGATGGCGCAGCCGCTTTACCAATTGCAGCCTCAGTACCAATGTGCGTTGGGCGAATATACATAGAGCCCGGTGGTAATGGCGTTTCATCTGCGTATTCGCGCATAATATCGATAATCATCGTTTTTAGCATATCGCTGTCAAAACTCGGTAAGCTTAATAGCGCTGAGCTTTGTTGCATGCGTGCAATGTTTGCATCCATTCTAAAAAGATAAACAGAACCATCTTCATGGCGAAAGGCTTTTAAGCCTTCAAAACATGTACTTGAATAATGAAGAACGTGCGCACCAGCATGAAGTTCAAGTTTATCGGAAGGGACAATTGAGCTCTCGCTCCATTTATTATCAGAAAAACGAGCTTGAATCATCTGCGGCATAAACACGGTACCAAATGCGGCCATTTTAATCTCTCTTGTGTGGTCTATTTCCCTCCATTGTATGACAATCACACGCTATTTAACCATAGCTAAAGTAAGGCTTTTTTAATTAACTATGAGAATTTTTTGCAAGTGC
>NZ_PJAV01000015.1:0-4819 GCF_002836695.1 Pseudoalteromonas sp. 78C3 | reverse complement strand
AAACCTTACTGCATCAAAATAAAAACTATTGCATCTTGCACGCATACGCAAAACAAAACACTGAATATTAAAAAGATATTATTGATTTTTTAACTAATCAATATAAAGTGTAAGTGTGATTTATTATTCACATTTATAGAAATAAAATTCAGCACTAAATGTGCTTACTTACAAATTATTAAACATCAATACACACTTCACTATGGGGTAAAGCCAAACTTAAACACTATTATGTTTAATGCATAATGAGCTGCCGGATTTTTTAAGTTAAGTAGCGCCACATGCAGAGTTTAAAGTCGGTGCTAACATAAAGTAAAAGTATAAAATAAAAAGGGATTAGTAATGTTCGATACCGTCGTCAAAAGTGTAAACAACCTTTTATGGGGAGAAGGTCAGGTACTTATTTATATACTTTTGTTTACAGGTATATGGTTTTCGGTACGACTAAAAGCAATTCAAATACTTAAATTTAAACATATGTTTAGCCTTTTAAAAGGCAGCAGCAAATGTAAAAAAGACGACATTTCATCATTCCAAGCATTGTGTACAGGGCTTTGCGCACGAGTAGGTACTGGTAATTTAGCCGGTGTGGCAGTGGCAATTTCACTTGGCGGCAGCGGCGCTATATTTTGGATGTGGGTAATAGCCATATTGGGTATGGCTACAGGCTTTGCCGAAAGCGTACTTGGGCAAGTATATAAAGTGCGCGATAGTGGCGGCGAATTTAGAGGCGGCCCTGCGTATTATATTCAACAAGGTCTGGGTAGCCGGGCGTTTGCAATTGTGTTTGCCGCGTGTTTGTTTTTAGGTTACGGCTTTACGTTTAGCGCAATGCAAACGAACACAATTACCGACGCGCTTAACTACGCGTTTGAAGTTCCTACATTTTATTCTGGCCTAGTTATTACCGTACTAGCAGGCTCAATTATACTCGGTGGCTTTAAGGCAATTGCCCGATTTGCAGAGCGTGTTGTGCCAATAATGGGCATTGTGTTTGTACTTGCCGCCGTTATTATTACGATTATAAATTTCACGCAAGTACCCGCCATGCTTAAAGATATATTTTTATCGGCGTTTGGTTTACAAGAAGCCGGAGCGGGTGCAATGGGCGCTGCCATTAAAAACGGTATTCAACGTGGTTTATATTCTAATGAAGCCGGTGCAGGTAGTGTTCCGCATGCTTCAGCAAGTGCCAGCCCAATTCCTAATCACCCAGTAACGCAAGGTTACATACAAATGCTAGGCGTATTTTTCGATACAATAGTACTGTGTAGCTGTACCGCTGTGATCATTTTATTAGCCGATATAGACATAAGCGGTGAAATGGAAGGCATTCGTTTAACACAAAGCGCGATGACCGCTCATTTAGCACAAGGTGGTGTTTATTTTGTCGCAGCTGCTATTACCTTATTTGCTTTTACATCGGTGGTGGCAAACTACGCCTATGCAGAGAGTAACTTGCACTTATTTAAGCTCGATAACAAAGTAGGGCGCGGCATTTACACTTTGCTTTATTTATCAATGATGTTGTGGGGCGCGTCGGCCACATTAAAAGAAGTCTGGGATTTAGCCGATATTGCCTTAGGGTTAATGACAGTGGTTAACGTTATCGCTATTATACTGTTAACGCCGACTATTTTGTCTGTTACGAGCGATTACCACGCACAAAGAGACAAAGGTTTAGAGCCCGAATTTAAAGTAAAAGATGTAAAAGTACAGGGCAAATGCGAAGACGGCGTTTGGGATTAATTCACGTACTTTAAGCACACTTAACTATAAAAAGCGGTTTTATGGCAACATAAAGCCGCTTTTCATTTTGCATAAATATTCACTTTCAGTGTTGTAAAATAACTGAAGCAACCAAAATAAAAGGCACAATTTTTTAGATGATCGAGATTCACGCAGGGAAAACAGCGGCTAAAATTATTAACGAACAGGGCTTTAAACCTGAACTTTTCACCTCTTTTTTAGGTGCAAGTGGCGGTCCTAAATGGTTTACATTATTTGGCTTAGATAAATATATTTTTGGTGAATTTTTTAAAAACCGTACCCAACCACTTAATTTAATTGGATCATCTGCTGGCGCTTTTCGCTCTGCGTGTTTTGCACAAAACGATCCTGTTGCTGCGATTGAGCGCTTAGCAAAATCGTATTCGCAAACTCGATATTCAAGTAATAAACCAACACCTAGTGAAATAACAATAAAAGCGCGCGCATTACTTGAAGATGTTTTTGGCGATAACGGCGTAACCGAAATTATAAATAACCCAACATTTAAAGCGCACTTTATAGTAGCAAAATCGAATGGCTTTATTGCCAGCGAAAATAAATTAATACAGTTAATGGGTTTATCAAAAAGTTATATGTTAAACCGCGTTAACCGAAAATTATTAGGATCACAGTATGAGCGCTTTATATTTGGCCCAGCAACAAGTGACTTATCAATTACCGACAGCTACAATTTTAAAACGCAAAACATAGCGCTTACTCAAAATAATTTGAAAGATGCGTTACTTGCATCGGGTTCAATACCACTTGTTATGCAAGGCATAAAAAATATTGCAGGCTCACCTGTTGGCATGTATCGCGATGGTGGAATTATTGATTACCACTTTGATTTAAAAATTAATAATCCAGGACTCATTTTGTATCCGCATTTCAATTCAGAGCCAAAAGCAGGGTGGTTTGATAAAAACCTAAAGCGTAAAGTATCGCCACTTAATTACGACAACGTGGTAATGCTAGCCCCATCCAAAAATTTTGTAGCAAGCTTGCCGTACGGAAAAATTCCAGACAGAAACGATTTTACCGATCTTGATGCAGACACGCGTATTAAATATTGGAATATAGTTTTTAGTGAAACAGAAAGGCTAGCTGAAGCGTTTGATAAAAAGTTAAAAATGTTATTAATTTTTAAAAATAAAATATAGTTTTATTAGTTGCTATAAGAAGTCAGTTAACATAATTAATTTTAATCGTGTTAACAGACTTCTTCTATAACATTTAACCCAAGCTTTTAAAGTCGTAAGAATAGATGTAAATGGTTATTTAGATATCTCTTCAATGTACTCCTGAAGTTTATTTTCAGCATTATCCTTACCAAATAGAATTTGGCAGACTTCATGTAAACCAGGATCTGAAAGAATATCTTCTTTTCTTACAACCAGTGAAATTTTAGAACGTCGACGTAAAAAATCACTGAGTTTAGTTATCATTTCCCGCTCAGCAGCGTGTTCAATTTCCACACGTAAGTACTCCGAATTCTTAATAAGGAGTTCGCCTTTTTCAGGTGCTTCACGAATTTTTTCTAGCATGTTAATCGCATTTCTGCCGTAACGTCTCCAAAACCGCTTACTAAGTACCTCTGTAGATGTTTTAGGTGTTAAACCATCCAAATTCATTAATTTTGCACGATGCATGAACTCATTTTTAACGGTGTCGTCAGGTTCACCGTACCATTTGTAATCTTCATAAGGTAACTTAATACCTAATCCAGTGACTAAATCAGCCACTTCATCGCCTACATTAATACAATCTGTTAGTTTTCCGCCAAAGATAGAAAGATATTTTTGATCACTATTTGTATCTATAGCGTGCTTGCGCGATAATTGCACCCAGTCAGCCTTACCATTACCGTCTTTTTTAATTGCTAATGGTCTAACTCCACAGCGCTCGGCTATAATATCACTTTTTGTAATTGGCTTTTCTAACTCTAATAATTTGTTAGCATTATCAAGCACAAAGTTTCGATCCTCATCAGTCACTTGTGAGTGCGGACTATGAACTTGTGTATCGGTTGTACCAATACACGTTTTTGGGCCCATGGGGATCACAAAAAACAACCGACCATCATCTGCAAAAAACGTCAGTACTTTGTTACTGTTAGTTACCTTATCAACAATAAGGTGAATACCTTTTGAAAATACATGGTGATGTGCTGTGGTTTGACTATTTGTATTGTTAATAGGATCAACAAATGGGCCTGCTGCGTTAATAATAACTTTAGAGCGGATAGTAAACTTCTCTTTAGACATCTCGTCTACTGCATTTGTAGTCCAAATATCATTAGAGCGAGTAGAGCCCTGCGAACTTACGTAGTTAGCGGCAATACACCCATGGCTCATACTAGAGCGAATAAAATTGAAAACAAAACGAGCATCGTTATCCAATAAAAAGCTGTCTGAATATTCAAATCCAGCCTCTACATTTTTTGTGTTAATGACTGGCTCTGATGATTTTATTTTTTTTGCATTGAGGTATCTAGGAGATTTAGTAAAAAAACGTCCCATAAACCAATAGAGAATAGTACCTAAATAAACAAAGAATGCCGGAAATCTAAAGCCTTTTTGGATACTTGTAAAAAAGCGAATTTCTTTAACAGTAGAAGGATAGCTACGCATTAAATGGTTTCTACTTTTACAAAGTTTATTAACCAAATTATATTCATGACTTTCTAAATATTTTATGCCACCCCAAGCTAAATTTGATGAGTTTGAACTAGTGAAACCGGCAAAATCACCTTTGTCTATCAAGGCAACTCTAGCGCCCTTAGCGGCTAAAGCGGCAGCAGATACAGCACCGTTAATACCCCCTCCAATAATCAAAACATCATAAATATCTTGGGGAAGTTTTTTAATATTGTTGTCTCTAAGTTGACTCATTTGTTGAATTACCTATTTTAATATCAAGCTATTTAGACCAGCTCAATTAAATTTAAAGTATTAATGTCCTAAACGGTATTTATCGTGCTATCAAAACTTATACTAGGCATGCAGGTAAGTAAGTATACGAGTAATAATAAAAATACTTTCGATATTTT
>NZ_PJAV01000014.1:0-4854 GCF_002836695.1 Pseudoalteromonas sp. 78C3 | reverse complement strand
AGATTAAGACTGCAAAGATACGAAAGCGGAAGTTAGCTTTGGCCTGTTTAACGACAAATATTCCGACAAAGCAGTCATGACTATTAGTTTATTGTTAAATCTAATCTTTCTTTTCGTTCATCTACTCAATAACCCCACGCTAAACGTGACTTTAGCGTGGGGTTAGAGTTCACAGTCATTTTATCTGGATAGCTCTTTTATTTTTTTCTCTGAAAACCAGCGATATAAAACAGGTAAAACAAATAATGTTAACAGTGTTGCAGTTACCAAGCCGCCAACAATAACACTCGCTAAGGGGCGCTGTATTTCTGCACCAACACCATTAGACATTAACATCGGTATCAAACCTAAAGCTGATGTTATAGCAGTCATAAGTACAGGTCTTAATCTTGAAGTAGCGCCTTCAAAAACGGCTTTAGATGCTTCTAGACCGTCTTTAATACGTTGGTTGATACTTTCTACCATAACGACCCCATTCAATACCGCTACACCAAATAAGGTAATAAAGCCAACGGAGCTTGGTACAGACAAGTATTGTCCAGATAAATATAAGGAGAAAACTCCGCCAATTACAGCAAGCGGCACGTTGACCAATATCAGCATAGCTTGACCAACAGAACCAAAGGCAAAGTAAAGTAGTAGTGCGATTAGTGCTAACGATAAAGGTACAACTATAGCTAACCTATTTTGAGCACGTTTTTGACTTTCGAACTGGCCGCCAATCGAAACAGAATAACCTGAAGGTAAGTCAACCTTTTCAGCAATTACCGTTCTGATATCGGCAACCACGCTTCCCATATCTCGATTTTGTACATTTGCTTGGATAACGACTCTTCGTTGTACATCATCGCGTCTAACTTGTGGTGGGCCTGACTCAAATGAGACTGAGGCTACGTCACCCAGCCGCACCCAAGCACCAGTAGGTGATTGAAGCCGAATATCAGCAATAGCTTCTTTGTTACTTCGGTACTCTTCCTCTATGCGAACGTAAATATCATAACGTTCATTACCATTGATTATTTGTCCGGCTTCAACACCACCAATACCATCACGCACAACCTCCATTATGTCACTCACAGACAATCCAAAGCGCGATAGTTCTTGCCTGTTAGGACTTATCACCAATTGCGCTTCACCAGCAATTTGCTCCAATGCAACATCCCTTGCACCTTCAATGTTTTTAATTGCTGTTTCTATTTCTTGACCTTTAGCCGCCAGTACCTCAAGTTCAGGCCCAAACAACTTTATCGCCAACTGAGCCTTAACACCAGATAGTAGCTCATCGACACGAGTCGCAATAGGTTGAGAAAAGTTGAGTAGCAACCCAGGGAATTCTTCTAAAGATCTCTCCATTTTTCCTTGAAGTTCATATCGATTAGATGCACTGGTCCACTCAGAAACAGGCTTCAACCCTATGTAAATTTCGATGTTATTCACAGGCTCTGGGTCTCCACCTATTTCTGCTCGACCAATTCGGCTTAATGCATAGGTTACTTCAGGGAAAGCCATTAGTTTTTCTTCTAGAATTGGTGCCACAGTGAGCGCGGTATCTAAACTGGAAGAAGGTGCAAGCGTTGCTCTTAAGTTTATCGTCCCTTCTTCTAACTCAGGTACAAATTCAGTACCAATTAATGGAACTAATGCAAAGGCAGAGAAAACTAATATAAGTGCGGCTGAAATGACTAATTTGGTGCGTTTTAGTGCGAATGTAAGCCCTTTTCTGTAGAGTTTGTCTAATGGCCTAAGAACAAAGCTTTCCCTCTCTTTTACACCTGACTTAAATAAATAAGTAGCTAAAGCGGGTACAACAAACAACGCAACCACAATAGCAGATATAACAGCTAAAATGATGCTTATTGCCATAGGTTGAAATAACTTTGCCTCAACACCTTCAAAGCTAAATAAAGGCGTAAATACGACTAAAATAATAGAAGCTGCAAAAAATACGGGACGAGCCACTTCTTTACCCGCATTTTGAAGACGTAACTTAATACCATGCTCATCTTGTTCTACATCATGTGGATCAGTATCAGCACTAGGCACTCTTTCTTTTACAGTTTTTAAATGGGTAGAGTCTGGTCTATTTAAATGCTTAAACATGTTTTCAACCATCACGACTGAACCATCAACTAGCATACCAATGGCTACGGCAATGCCACCCAATGACATAAGGTTTGCAGAAATGCCCCACCAAGCCATGATCATTAACGCGATACCAATTGAAATTGGAATAGATATTAGGACAAGGAAGGTTGCACGTATATTCATTAAAAATAGTGCTAATACAATACAGATGAAAATAAATGCTAGTAATAGTGCATCAACTACTGTATCAACGGCTTTTTCAATCAAATCAGCCTGATCATAAAATGGTTCAAAGCGAACACCTTTAGGCAATGCTTGATTAATCAATGGGATTCTTGCATTGATACCATCAATGGTGGCTTTAGTATTAGACCCCATGCGTTTTAAGACAATGCCAGAGACAACTTCACCTAAATTTTCGACTTTACCGTCTTCGGTTTTGCGCGTCATTGTGACAGCACCTTGACGAATTTCACTGCCCATTTCAACTTTAGCAATATCCGAAACCGTCACAACTGTCCCATCAACTGTTTTGACGGGAACTTGTTTGATATTACTAATACCAGCGTCACCACTTTCAAACCAACCTGCACCTCTAATAACAAGCTGCTCTTGCCCACGGTTCATATACCATCCGCCAACATTGGCATTGTTGTTATCTAGGGCACCAACAACGTCTTCTTGCGTTAGGTTATAAGAAAGAAGCTTAGATGGATCTACATTTACTTGGTACTGCCTAACAATACCTCCAAAGGAGAGTACATCAGTAACACCATCGACAGGCATAACGAGTAATTTTACTACCCAATCATTGAGACTCCTGAGTGCCATAGCATCATAGCCTGCATCTTTATCTGAAATAAGAAGGTACTGAAATACTTGGCCTAGCCCTGAGGTGTTTGGCCCCATTTCGGGTGTGCCGACACCTTCTGGTATCAGTTCTTTTGCGGCTTGAAGACGCTCAAATACAAGTTGTCTTGCAAAGTAAATGTCGGTGCCTTCTTTGAAAACAACCGTGACGCCAGACAAGCCTGTTTTAGAAATTGAGCGCACTTGTTCTACATCAGGTAAGGCATACATGACCGCTTCAATGGGGTACGTAATGAGTTGTTCAACTTCTTCAGCAGCTAGTCCTGGCGCTTCAGTATTTACAGCAACTTGAACATTAGTAACATCAGGAAAGGCATCTAAATTTAGTTTTGGTATAACCATAATTGCGCCGACAATTGTGGCAAACAGCGCAATCAAAATCAGGAGTCTATTATTAACAGACCAATCTATTATTTTATTAAACATAGTCTTGCTCCTTAGTGGTTATGCGGATCAAATCCGCCTTTAGCGATTTCAGAAGCAACAAAAAATGCGCCTTTGGTTACAATTCGCGTCCCACTATCAAGGCCAATGATTTCCCTAAAATCACCTAAGGCTCGGCCTAGTTCTACTTCTACAGCTTTAAATTCTCCAGGGTGGTCTTCGACAAATACGGTCCAATCACCATCTGCGCTGCGGATCAATGCTTCTTCTGGCACAGCCATCACTTTCTGCTTTGTGGCAAACTGAAAGTAAACTTTTACAAACATACCTGAATGAAGGTTATCATCAGCATTCTGTACCCCCAATCTAATAATTCTTGTACGAGTTACGGGATCAATTGTATGGGCTTCTTGGATAACTTTGGCATTGTAACTCTGGCCTTCTAATTTAAGTACCGCAGGAGAATCAATTGATAAATTTAGCTTTTTATTTGGAGAAACTTTTGCTTCAACCCATAGTTGTTTTTCATCAGCTAACAACATGACTGAATCCCCAGCATCAACACGTTGCCCTTGGATAAAGTCGTCTTGAAGCACGACACCTTCACGGTGCGCCGTTAATGCATATTGTCCAAATGCTTTAATGTCTTTGTTAGAAATACCATTTATTGCTTTTTCAGTTAACCCTAAAGCAATGAGCTTGCCATAGCTCGCATTGTATGTTGTTTCAGCTTGTAATAATCGACTTTCACTCACCGTCTTATTACCCAGCTTTTTTACACGTTGCCATTCGGTTGAAGCGATTAAATAGTCAGCTTGTGCTTGTGCCATTGCTTCACTAAATAATGTAACTAACTTCTGACCTATTTCTACATACTCGCCAAGCGCTGCATGGCGACTGATAATGACTGACTCTGTACGTGGTGATACCACATAACTTTTATAGCCATTAGCTTTTATTTCGCCAGGTGCATATACGGAGCTAAATTGATATTCAGGCTTAACACTTTCCACTTTAATTTTAGCAAGCGACATCTTCTTTGGATCAATAGTGATACCTTCTTCATGTTCTTCTTCTCCCTCTTTATTACCACCTTCATGGCCGTGCTCGTCATGGTCACCTTTATCTTCTTCATGTCCCTTTTCGTGTTCATGCTCATCTTGATGTTCTTTTTCTTCTTGTTTCGAAACGTTTGTGACAGAACCAGTTCCATCTGACGACTGTGCAAAAGCATCATGATTTGTAGTAAACCCAACTAACAGGCAGCTAATTACTACGGCTAAAAATTTTTTACTAATTACTGTATTCATTTTTGTAACCTATATTTTTAATAAATTTAAGATTTCGTTTTTCGCTACTGAAAAAACAAAGCGCTCAAATCTCAAATTTGGATAACTGACCCATACTTAAAATGAAGGATATTTCTGCAAGCTTGAATTGATTTTCCAAACGTATTCCTGCATGAAGCCCTTCCGCACGTTGATTTAATGCAAGTAAGTAGTCAGAAGTATTAAT
>NZ_PJAV01000013.1:0-4961 GCF_002836695.1 Pseudoalteromonas sp. 78C3 | reverse complement strand
AAACTTTCATTATTTAATTTTTCATCAAACGCCTCAGCCAACTTTTCAGTCTCACTAAAAACGGTATTCCAATATTTAATGCGTGTATCTGCATCAAGATCGGTAAAGTCGTTTCTGTCTGGGATTTTTCCGTAAGGTAAGCTTACTATAAATTCTTTTGATGGAGTGATCATTACCACATTATCGTAATTAAGTGGTGATACTTTACGTTTTAAATTTTTATCGAACCACCCTGCTTTTGGCTCACTATTAAAATGCGGATATAAAATAAGTCCTGGGTTATTAATTTTTAAGTCAAAGTGGTAATCGATAATTCCGCCGTCGCGATATATAAATTTTTTATACTTTTTTATTTATATTTTTGTATTGGTAATAGCCTTAGCTTTAAATAAAAAAGGGCTACACGCCCTTTTTTATTTAACTATATTGCTTATATAAATTATATTTTTCTTTTGTGTGTTCAGAAAAGTAGTCTGTGTATAATCATTTTTTAGTAAAATTAAATAACTATATTTCAATTATTTAACTAATATATATAATAAAGCTGCTAAAACACTCCCTATTATTGGACCAACTACCGGGATCCATGAGTAACCCCAGTTACTATCAATTTTACCTTTTATTGGTAATAAAGAATGTACAATTCGCGGGCCTAAATCTCGAGCTGGATTTATTGCATATCCAGTAGTCCCACCCAGAGAAAGTCCAATACCCCAAACAACAAAAGCAACAGGTATAGCGCCTATTGAACCTAAGCCTATTTTTACGCCAGAGCCATCGTCAATTTCAGCTGAAGAGAAGTAAAAAACACAAATTAATAAAACGAAGGTCCCTATTATTTCACTAAGTATATTTCTAAACGTATTTGGTATAGCTGGAGATGTACAGAAAACAGCTCGTTTTAAGGTGGGATCGTCAGTGGCATCGAAATGATCTTTATAAACTGCATAAACTAACGAAGCGCCAACCATCGCGCCAATAAATTCCGCTAAAATATAACTTGGAACTTCGGACCATGGAAATGATCCAGCTACGGCTAAGCCTATTGTTACTGCAGGGTTAAGGTGTGCTCCACTATAGGGACCGGCAACAACCACGCCGATAAAAACACCAAGTCCCCAAGCAGTGGTAATCGTCATCCAACCGCCGCCATGGCCTAGTGTTTTCTTTAGTATGTCATTGGCTACAACCCCGCCCCCAATTAAAATAAGCAGTGCAGTTCCTAGTATTTCAGCTAAGAAAGGTGACATTTTAATATTCCTTATTAATTATAAACATAAAACCACCCTCAATAATGATATCTATTGCATAAGTATAAACCATGAATATTTTGAAACTTTTTTACAGCTGAAAATTACCATAAGATAAGTATCAACTTATTTATTTTTACGCTTGGAGTATGTAGTGGTATCATAAAAATAGTCTCCACTAATAAACCTTAATAGATATGTTGCTATGGTTTTATAGTTAAGCGGCTTATTATTCGCTTTGTACTTTTTTTACCGCATTACACCATCCGGCATATAATTCATCACGTTTTGATTTAGTCATGTTAGGAACAAATCGTTTATCGCAATTCCAGTTAGTCGCTAATGATTCAAGTGATGGGAATACACCCGCTTTTAAACCTGCTAAGTAAGCTACACCCAAAGCAGTAGTTTCACTTATGGTCGAACGGTCAACTTCGGCTCCTAAAACATCAGACAAAAATTGCATAAGCCAGCCATTTATTACCATACCGCCATCAACTCTTAGTACCTGTGGTCTTACGCCATCAGCTTCCATTGACTTTTGAAGGTCTTTAGTTTGAAAACAAACTGATTGTAATCCAGCTGTTACGATCTCTTTTATACCCGTATCTCGGGTTAAGCCAAAAATTGCACCTCGCGCATTAGAATCCCAATAAGGAGCACCTAATCCTGTAAAAGCGGGTACCATATATATACCGTGATCTAGTGAGGTATTGCATGCAAGTGACTCTGTTTCTTCAGCTTTTTGGATTAATTGTAGACCGTCTCTAAGCCATTGAATTGCAGCACCTGCAATAAAAATACTCCCCTCTAGCGCATAAGTTGGTTTCCCATTTAATCTATAAGCTACTGTACTGAGAAGTCTATTTTCAGATTCAAGTACTTTATCGCCAGTGTTAACCATCATAAAGCATCCTGTACCATAGGTACTTTTAGCCATTCCTGGTTGAAAACAAGTTTGCCCAAATAACGCTGCCTGTTGGTCTCCTGCCATTGCAAGAATAGGTACTTCGTAACCTAAATAGCGTTCATCTGTTACACCAAAATCATCTGATGAATCCATTACTTCTGGTAACATCTCTATTGGCACATTCAGAAGTTCAAGTAATTCCACGTCCCATTCTTGGGTATGAATATTAAAGAGCATAGTTCGCGAAGCATTCGTTGCGTCTGTGCGGTGCTCTTTTCCGCCTGTCAATTTCCACAATAAATAAGTGTCGACAGTACCGAAGATTAAATCGCCTTTTTCTGCTTTTTCTCTAGCATCGGGACAATTTTCTAAAATCCAATTTATTTTAGTTGCAGAAAAATATGGGTCTATTAAAAGGCCGGTTTTTTTTCTAATTAACTCTTCTTTTTCTGCGGCCCTTAAATCATTACATAACTCTGACGTACGTCTATCTTGCCATACAATCGCGTTATAAACGGGCTCACCAGTAATTTTATCCCATACTATTGTCGTTTCACGTTGGTTAGTAATACCAATGGCAATAACCTTATCGTGTTGAGGGTCTAGGTGTTTCATTACAGCTGTCATTGTTTGCTGTACAGAAGCCCAAATATCTTCTGGTTTATGTTCTACATAACCATCTTTTGGAAAGTGCTGGTCAAATTCTTGTTGTTCTAGGTATGCAATATTACCATTTAAATCAAATAGCACACTTCTAGAACTTGTCGTACCTTGATCAATTGAAAGGATATAGTTATTCATTATTTTTTCACTTTTACTTTCGGTTATTTTCGTTTTTGTACTATTACATGGATTAATTGCTACATACAACAAAAATACAACTTTAATATATAATTATTTATATGTGATTTTCATTTGTTAGCTCTTAACCTATAATTTACTATTAACTAAATTTAAAATGCGAAAAAAATGACTCAAGACCAAAGACACGAATCCATACTAAAATTATTAAAAGAAAGAGATTCAATTTCTATTGAAGTACTAGTAAGTCATTATGAAGTTACACCACAAACAATAAGACGAGATCTGGCTTATCTTGCTAATTTAAATAAATTGAGACGTCATCATGGCGGCGCTAGTGCCATTTCAAGCATTCAGAATACAGCATATCAAACTAGAAAAATCATGGACTTAGAAGCTAAACAAAAAATAGCACAGCATGTAGTTAGTATGATACCTAATGGCTCTTCCTTATTTATAAACATAGGCACTACAACAGAAACAATCGCGAAAGCACTTCTTGGTCATGAAAATTTGAAAGTTGTAACTAATAATCTTAATGTTGCGGCTATATTAGGTGTTAAGAAAGATTTTTCTGTACTTATCGCAGGTGGAGAAGTTAGGCACAGAGATGGCGGGATTATTGGTGAGACCACAGAGGATTTTATTAAACAATTTCGTATGGATTTTGGCATTATAGGTATTAGTGGCATAGAAGAAAATGGTGCGTTACTTGATTTTGACTATCGTGAAGTGCGCGTAGCCCAGGCAATCATTGAAAATTCACGTAAAGTTTTACTTGCTGCAGATCACTCTAAATTCGGTCGGTATGCGATGGTAAAATTAGGTAATATCTCACAGGCAGATAACTTTATTACCGATGCTCAGCCACCCGAAAGTATACTTACTTTACTCAATGAGCACGATGTCGAACTGCATATCGCTCGGTAAAAGCTTAACATAACAGTTAAATAGATTTTCCCTCATCATGGGGAAATCATGAGCTTTCCATTTTAGCTACAGCATGATCGAATAGGTTTCTTATAAATAGAAGTCCCATACAATTAATTTTTGATGAACATTTTTCAATAATATCCGACGAACAACTGCAATCTAAAGTCGAATATAAGCTTCATGCTATCTTATTCATTCTCGTTGTAGGTGTGATCTGCACCGAAGATGGATGAAAAACATTGAATACGTTGCTAATAATGAGATTGATTTGCTTGAAAAATATGTCTCATTTGAAAGTAGTCTTCCAGTTCACAACACTATAGATGGTACTATTCACCTATATCATCTGAAAAGTCATACCTATTGTATTAAATTAGTGATCTATTATAGCGCTGAGGAAATAGCGCGATAACAAAGAAAAATTATGACATAGAGTTGTTATCTCCAATTGCTCTCTGCATTTTCCTGTATTGCTCCCCCTCCTGCCCCTATTCTGTCAGCTATTAATAATTTTTAACGTAGAGAGTTATTTAAGAAGATAAAATGATCATGCTTTTAATAGGATAGATATTACAACAAAATTTTATACGTTGGACACAGGCTGCACATATAGCAACAAACGTTGGCGTTATAGCCATAGATGGTAAAACTATTTGTGGCTTTAATAATAAGAAACCAAAGAGACATACAATCGATATAACAAGCGCTTTTCAGCCGGCAATAGCTGTTGTATCAAGAAAAATAAAGATAGCTAACAATATACCTCCAACTGGCCCAGCCTTGCTTGATTTATCGGATATCAAAACGCCGTAGTAACTATTGATTTAATGGGGTGTCAAAAAACTATAGCGGAAAAAATTAAACTCCTAAGTTTTTTATTGCTTTACGGTGGGTTTGATATAGCTAGACTAATTTTCATTTATGTACTTTAATGTTTGCAAATGTTCGTTATTAAATGTTATTTTTAATAAAAAGAAAACCGAAGTAAATAATAACTTCGTACTGTTATAGCTATTCAGAGTCTTAAAATACAATAGTTATCTGCAGTAGCTTGGTCATCCTTGTTA
>NZ_PJAV01000012.1:0-5456 GCF_002836695.1 Pseudoalteromonas sp. 78C3 | reverse complement strand
TACTAAAGATGATGCAGCATGTAATACACTCGGAAAAGCAGCAAGTACACCTCCTGCAATTAAGCCTTGAACAAATCGTCTTCGTGGTGTGCTAACCTGTTGTGATGACTTTTTAAACCCCATTTCCTTACTCCTTCATACCAGAATATGTATTGAGTATAGAAAATAGACCTGTCTTAAACATGACGCGAACATTACAAAGTTGTAATGTTGGTGTCATGTTGCTGTAGTGACAGATACTGCATAATATTTGCAGAGGTAGTTGTTAGGACTTTAATGAAGGAATTGTATGCGCTTATTAGTTGTTGAAGATGAATCAAAGACAGGAGATTATTTAAAACAGGGACTAAGTGAAGCTGGTTTTCAGGTTTCTTTGGCGCGCAATGGACTTGACGGTCATCACCTAGCAATGACCGACTTATTTGATGTAATAATACTTGATGTCATGTTACCTGACGTATCCGGTTGGAAAATTTTACAGTCGCTACGTGAAGCAGATAACAAAACCCCAGTACTATTTTTATCTGCTCGCGATAGTATAGACGATAGAGTAAAGGGGCTCGAACTTGGTGCTGATGACTATTTAATAAAGCCTTTTGCTTTTGCTGAAGTTTTAGCAAGAGTACGCACTCTTATTCGCCGTGGTGTAGTACAAACAGTTGACGATATACTGATAGTTGCTGATTTAGAAATGGATATTCCAAAGCGAAAAATACAACGTGCAGGCAAGCGTATTTTATTGAGTAATAAAGAGTTTAGCTTACTTGAACTATTGTTACGGCGCGAAGGTGAAGTACTGCCACGTTCGTTAATTGCTTCTCAAGTATGGGATATGAATTTTGATAGCGACACCAATGTGATTGATGTTGCCATTCGTAGGCTAAGAGCAAAAGTTGATGATGACTTTACTGTTAAATTAATTCATACGGTTCGTGGTATGGGCTATAAATTAGAGGTTGAAACTGATGGCTATTAAGTCACGGCCTTTATCACTTACGATGCGTGTTGTGTTGTTTGTCGCTGTAACCGTTATTGCGTGCTTAACTTTAGTTGCCACCTTAATAAATAGTTCGATAAAACATCATTTTTTCCAGCAAGATAGTAGTGAACTGCATGTTATTAATCAATCTATTGAATTAGTTTTAAGACAACAGTATAAATCAAACCTGAAACTTAAAAATGAATTATCTAACGCTGTAGCGGGTCATCACGGTGTTTACTATCAGGTAAATACCGCAAAAGGAGAGCTCATTTTTCAAAGTTCTGAACGAGATTTTAGTGATTTTGTAATGAGTGCTAATGCTTCAGCTGGCTTTAACCGTAACAACATTACCTCATGGCAAAATGATACCCACACCTACCGAGCTCTGGTGAGTAATTTAAGTACTGGGCAACAGCAATACAAAATTACTACAGCGATAGACATGAGCTTTCATTTACACTTTCTCAATCAATTTCAACAAAGTCTTTGGGCTATTATGTTTGGCTCTGCGGTACTCATTTTATTGGTGGCTTGGTTTGCTATACATCAAGGATTGAACCCTTTACGAGGTTTGAGTCAGAAAATGCATGACATCCAAACTAATAAGATGGATGTAAGGCTTGATGAAAATAAAGTGCCTATTGAGCTTGTTAATATGGTGCAGTCGTTTAACTCGATGCTCGACAGGCTCCAAAGTGAATTTATTCGTTTATCAAATTTCTCTAGTGATATTGCGCATGAGTTACGTACTCCACTAACAAATATAATCACTCAAACACAGGTTGGTTTATCTAAAAAAAGACAGTTGTTAGAGTATCAAGAATTATTGTTTTCTAATCTAGAAGAGCTGGAACGACTAACTAAGATGGTTAGTGATATGCTTTGGCTTGCAAAAACTCAGAATGGACTGGTTAAACCCGTTCAAAATACTCTAAAAAGCCATGATGAAATTGAAGCATTATTTGAGTACTTTGATGCTTTGGCTGAAGACTCATTGATTACATTTAAGAAAAAAGGTCAAAACTTTTGTTTTTATTGTGACAAATTACACTTTCGCCAATTATTATCAAACCTCCTATCCAATGCAATAAGGTATGCCCCAAAAGGCTCATCAATCACAGTAAATAGTGAAATATTTACCGCTGATAAAATATGTATTTCAGTGATTAATACTGGGGAGAGAATACCTTCTGAGCATTTACCTTATTTATTTGACCGCTTTTATCGACCCGATAAATCGCGCCAACGACACAGCGATGGAGCTGGTTTAGGGCTTGCAATAGTTAAAGCTCTAGCACAAGCAAACGGTGGAAATATAGAGGTCAGTTCAAATAATCAAACTACCAGCTTTAAAGTTTTTCTAAATTTAGCTAAAAGCTAATTATTAAAACCAATAACTCAATGTTTGCTTGTAGCTCTTTGGCGAAGTTCAGCTAAGTGCCATAAGCAGTCATTGGTAACGACGCATTAATTGGACAAAAATTGCGGGTTAAAATGTGTAGCGAAGCGAAAGCTAACCCACTGTTTTTATTTCGTTTAAATACCTTGTTATTTTTCTTCTGTAATTACCGTCTTTGAGACTTTTCTGTTTTCGAGGCTTTTAACTACTACGGGCATAGCTATTTGAAAAGATCCTTCACCATTAACCTCGTCTATGGCGTTTTTAACAAACGAAGTCATTTCGTTTTTTAATGATAAACCTTTTTTAATTGTGTCTTTGGCAGTGTTTTGTGCCAATTCATTGAATCTATCACTCATTCCTATTACAGCGACTTCGTCTTCCTGAATTTGCTGACTTTCAACAAAAACTTCAAACATGCCTTCGGTGTTCATACGCTGATTCATTTTATATTTAACTATAAGATCTGAGCCTGTTGAAGGACAATTCACACCAAGAATAAACTCTGTATACATTTCCCTTAATGATTTTTGATCTAATTTGTATTTTTGAGCTGAACTTAATGCCTTATTTATCGAATGCTCAACAACCTCGGCAATGTATTCAGAAGTCAAAAGGCCGTGATAGTGCTTTTCAGGAATAAACATATCATCGCCATACACTGAACTATGACCATCCTGTATTAGGTTATTAGGATCGCACCTTTTTTTTACAACATACTTACCATCGTTTTGAAAGTTTCCACTTTGAAAATCTATTCTTAATGTTGCCAAATGATTAGATATTAAATCAATCACATGCTGCGCTGTTAGAGTGCTACCAGCGAAAGCAACGAAACATTCAAAGTCCAAAAATACACTATTGTATGACTTGAAATTTTCCCCAATAAAATAGGGTTGCCACAATTTAACAGGGATCTCTTTAATTTTTTTAAACCCTGATAACAAAGGAGAATGCCCATTCGAACTATGGCTTGTAATAATACTGTCAGCAACTGCGAATAGCCCTTCAGCCCTTACCCCTGTAATTTCTTTAATATTATCTATTTCTCGAAATGGGTTTTCTTCAAAATTATATCCAGCAACAACTAATGTCATCTACACCTCTTAGAAACATAACAACTTATCAGAGGACACTTTCCCTATCTTAGCGCGTAAACGTCCTTATTTTATGAACTTACATTATTAGCAAATAGTATAAGTGATTGCCAGCTATAAATATTATGTTTTCTGTAACTCATATAAACATGTAAAAAGAGGAGATTTTCCTCTTATTCTTACTAAGTTAATGATTACTTAACTGGATGACTGCTTCTCGCTCTTTTGAGGCATTCGCCTCAACACGTTTTGGGGCAGAAACGAGTTACGCTTTAATGCCCGCTCATGGCACTTAGGCGAACTTCGGCAAAGAGCGAGAAGCAGACGGTCGATCAAACTCATTTTTGGACATAAACGCTTTAGAAATGATGCTCTACAGTGTTTCTGTCAGATTAGGAAAAGTATGTTGATTCCTTGGACGTTTGTTATGTTTATGCTTCGTACAGACACCAAAGGTAGTTCCACCAATATAGAATCAAATCTACTTTATCAACTAGCGTAAGCAAAGTGGCTATAGCAAGTACCAATGTCAACCACGCAACAGTTCTTTGGGTAACTGTTTGAGACTTTTGTAGCTTCAATAGTTGTACACCTTTCTTGTAGGCTTCTTTCGTTTCTGTATAAAAGTTTATACCTAAACCAGTGACCTTAATTCTCTCATTCGGACGATCTTTATTTATCGATGCAAGCTCACCAGACTCAATCGCTGAGTCTATAACAAGCTTCACAGAGTTGGAAATAACCGTTCTTGGAATTACACCTTTATACTCTTTCTTTGGATAAAGCAGGTCAATTAAGTCTGATTGATTAAACACACCACTTTTTACAAAATCTTTGCTCTCAAAAATAGCCTGAAATATTTCATATTTTGACTTAACTACATCGAGCGGTCTTAAACGGTGGAAAATCTTATTTTTTAGCCAGCTTACCTTTTCCCACGCTATTGATAAGTAGAAAAGGGCTACTTTCCTATATAGGTAGTATTTTAATAATGTAAATGTTGAGTATGTATTGGTAGAGTCTGACCACCTATTTTGCTCGACATGAATATAAACCTTCATATGAGCTAAATGATCATACGACAAATAGCACTTCTGCTCGTTCATGGATCCGGAATCGATACCCGATAAAACTCTAAGTCTTTTGTTAAATACCTTTTTAGGTTTAAATCTGAGCTTAACTCTAGAGTTCATTACTAGATCTTTACTAACTCTCGTTCCTTCCTTGCCCCCTGTGTCAGAATAGTTGTCGCCTCTAACTTTTAATAGAGGCAGATAAAATGAGACGTCGATTTACACAAGAATTTAAAGTTCACGCTGTTGAAAAAGCATTATCTCAATGTGATGATGTTCGCCTAGAAGATATTGCGCTTGATTTAGGCATCGGTTATTCAACCTTGCAACGATGGATCGCGCTTGCTAAAAACCGTGAACTTGAAACTAAAAATAATGGTAGTCACATGACAACAGAAAAACGCCCTCATGACTGGAGCTTAGAAGAAAGGCTTAACGCCATTATTGAATGTGCGAGTTTAGATGAAGCAGCTCTTAATGAATTTTGCCGTGCTAAGGGGCTTTACCCGCATCATATTAAACAATGGAAGCAAGATTTTGCTAAAGGGTCTTCAACGAAGCCCGTAAAATCAGACAGTAAACAGCTCAAACAAGAAATTAAGCAGCTTCAAAAAGAGCTTAATCGTAAAGACAAAGCGTTAGCAGAAACAGCCGCCTTACTCGTACTCAAAAAAAAAGCCGATGCGCTCTGGGGTTTCAACGAGGACGATTAACCAGCTCAACTGAGCGTCATGAATTGATAAAGCTCATTACCGACGCGCAGAAATCAGGGGCAAGGCAAGAAAAAGCATGTGAGTTACTTGGTCTAACGGCAAGAACAATTCAACGCTGGATTGAAGCTGATGATATGACAGATAAGCGAACAAGTACGATAAAGCGACCACCTAACAGGCTAACTGAATTAG
>NZ_PJAV01000011.1:0-5458 GCF_002836695.1 Pseudoalteromonas sp. 78C3 | reverse complement strand
TCTCCCAAATTAATAGTATTTGAAAATGTATTATACCCAAGTACAGAAAGACTTGTTCTAGGCGCAATATTTTCTTGAATGCTATATTCTCGTTCATCTAACAACTTGCTCCCCTGATCGTATAATTTCATTTGGAGTCTATCTGTATAGACACCAGCTTTAATCGGCGTTCCTGATGGTATTAGTAATGACAATATCGTCGAAGAATTAGTAAAGCTCAACTTTAAAGTTGATGTGCTAACTAACCGACTCTGTATACTTTGCATTTGGTACGGAACACTTTGAAATTGCCCTTTCAACTGAGCTTGGTTCTCACTTGTAATCAAGAGCTGTAATTGACAACTCTCATCATTAATAACGCTTATACGTAGCTCTTTCTTAGAGTCTACTTGCTGTAAGGCATGGTAGCTTTCAAAATCATCATAAATATGTTCAACCTTATCGAACCTAGCAGCACATTGCGCATGAATTAAAGGCGTAAAAATAAATAGTGCTAAACCACCCAATAATAAACTTACTTTTTTATTGTACATAAATAGCTCCTTTGCGCTGTAATTGTTCACCTTCAGATACTTCAATCGTAAAATGTGACTTTTCTGCATTCTTAAGTGTAATTTCATAATTACAGGCGGTTAAACCTGTTAATGCAAATCGTCCTTTTTTATTCGTAAAAAATGTATGCTCTTTCTTACTACTATTATCTAAACAAATAGCCGTTCCAACCTGTAACGATAGTGGCTTTTTTTGTTGGTCGTACAGCGTTGCAATGACTGATATGTTAGCGGCAGTCCCTATTGTAATTGCATGACCCGTTCGATAAGGTGAATAAAGAGTAATAATACCAGAACCTATATCATACCCTGGCGCTAAGTTATCAATATCGACTGCAACGTTGGTTGAGGCGTATGAACTTATATCGTTCAATAAAATAGTCTCGAAGTCTTCATTATCTGCCCTATATTCATCTTCATATTGCCCCAATATAACTTTTTTTCCTTTAAGGCTAGAGTGAGGTTTTACTAAAGCGAAGCTATCGTATATGGGTTTCCCAACAGCCCAACTCTTATCTGCAAATGCTATACTTGACGCCAAGCTTAATCGGCTCTGATGGTAAGCTGAGTCCTCATTAAATTGCTCGTAAAAACTCCCATGATCAAAGTTCATAACAAAACGATTCGCGTTATATTGAGTATTTAAATCAAAAATAGCTTCATTTTGATCATTTTTTTCAAGCCCAGCTCTTATGTTCAAAGCTCCAACATAGCGCTGATTACTATCTTGAGAGAATTCTAAACGTGTTTTGTCACGCCTAGATTGGTGAGATAATTTAGCCCGTCGAGTATTAGAAAACTTATAAGTGACAGACAACCTTACATCCCATTGACTTTCTTCAGCGAGACCCTCCCACTGCCCACCTAAACTATATCTCCATTGGCTATTATCGATCTCACCAGAAAGACTAACCCCAATTGATTTATCAAATTGAGCTTCATCATATGACCTTGATAAGCTTGTAAAAAAAGATGTTTGCGTATTATCGCCCCAAAAAAAACTATAATTAGCCTGAATATAATGCTCTCTTAAGCGAGAACTAGATTGAGAATCAGGCCGATAACCAAGGCCTGTAAAATATCTTGATGAGTATTCATAACCCACCGTAATGTCAGTGTTATTATCACTATGATTTCTATAGTTACTATAAACAATGCGATAAGCATGGCCTGTTTTTTCATTGAAACTTATCGCATTTTCAAACGCAATCTGTCCAATTTTAGCTGCATAAATATTTTTAAAACCAACCTGCTGAGAATACTCATCACCCTGTACTGCCGCACCCGCTGTCCAGCTAGGTGTAATGCCATAATCAAGATAAAAGCTGGCTAGTGGCTCGTCGTAATCATAATCTAGCTCACTACCTAAGCGTGAAGGAACGCCTAAATGAAACTCATATTCAAGTTGCCCTTGAGCAAAAAGATCTAAACCTGTCGTTACGTCAAAATCAACAAAACGCACAACTCCTGCTATATCAGTGATCCTCAAAGTAATATTATTGCTTCCTTCATTAAGGGGAATATCATCAAGAGAATATATACCTGCGGCTAAATTAAGTTTTTGTACTATCCGCTCGCCAACTAACACCTCTACAGAGGATGGACTCTCTAAGGTAAAGCTACGAGAAGCACTGGGTCTGATAGGTCTGTCAGAAACTAGCGAAAAATCATGTGAAAGCGACAAACCTAGTACCCGTGCTGTTGATTGAAAATAACTACCTGAGCTATAATTATCACCGACTGATATACGTAACCCACTAAGCGGTAGGTCATGTATTATACGAGTACCTAAGCGCCTAATATTTGATGAAGTAGGAGCTACTTCAGATAAATACTCCACTTCGTTTTCTAAAACCCAGCCTTCCCAGCTCACTACCATTTCAGAGCGAATAGCTAAGAGCTCATCTGTTGTGTCCTCGCCTTTATCTTGCTGATAAAAATAACTTGAATAAGCATTAACAAATCCACTTAGTTTAGCGGGTTCCGATGCTGTTAAATTCCTTGAATCAGATTTTAAACTTAGCTGTTGAGGGCGAGTCAGTGTAAGAGGTACTGATATTTCTAAGCTAAAATCACTCATATCGAATGAAATATTATATCCAAATGACTCTAATGCTTTTGTATCAATGACATTCTTATTAACTTTAGACTCTAAAGAATCAAAATCTTCTGAAAATAAAAGTCGTTCGAATGAAACTTTAATTTCACTCCATTTGAGTGATAAATTATCATTTGGGTCAACTGCAAGAGTTAATTTACCAATAGCATTTTTATTCAGTTCTGCTTCAACACTGAGTTCGATGGTTCTTTTAGACGGGTTAATTTTTGAATAACATAATTGAGTAAAGCTCAATAAAAATATGCATAATAAAACTCGCATAACTAGCGAGCCAGCACTAAACGTAGATGATTTAAACTTCCTTCCTGTAAAGATTGTGGCATAGGGACTTTTATGACACTGGTGCTATGAGGAGCAAAAAAAACATCGTATCCGTTTGCTTTTAATTGATCTTTTAAAATTCGATCGCTCAGGGTTTTATTTTTAGTGATTTTTATTTCATAATCACTTAATCGTCCTGCCCCTTTTCCTTCATTTAATACTTCAGTGACGATAAAGCCATCCTCGACATGAGGTTCTTTTATAGTCAGTTTAGGAACTAATCGAGGTTGATCCAAATGAACAATTAAATTTACATTTAACAGCATCGTAAGTTGTGACTGTTTATTTATAGACTGGTTTGCAATGGGCTGCTCAATCAAACTAACTTGATAGCTTTTATCTGTACTAGGAAGTTTTTTATCTAACCACCTAAATTGCAACTGCTGGCTTTGCCCTGGTTGCAAAAATAGCGATGGAGGAAAAACCCACAATGGAGAGTCATCTAAAGAAATTAATTTAGGCGTGCCTTGAGAAAAGTCAATTTCGTAAATTTGGATATCAAAAGCAATGTCTCTTGGTAACTGATTGTGAACCAAGCTAGAAGCGTTACTTGAACGACTATCAGGGGAGAAAGTAACCACCATAGGCGTTACTTCTACAGCAAAGGTCGGTGCAATTACAATTACAATTACATATATAAGAAAGTAACTGCATATCCGCAGCATTAAAAATTGACCTCTAGATCACTGCTTGCTGCATTAAATTTTGTTGGAATTTTTATTGAGACCTCACGGCTAGATTTTGGTAATAAAATTTTTCCAGTCAGTGCTTTACTCAATTCAGCCCCTTCTAATAATAGCTCTTGATCATCGCCTTTAATAAGCCACTGTGCCTGCGATAAGCGAATATATTTATTGCCTGTATTTTCCAGAAGCACATTCCATGTTTCTGTATCTACTTGGCGTTTATTTTTAATTAATAATTTTGCCTCAGCACCTTTAGGCACCACATTAAATAAAGTCCTAAAGCTAACTGACATACCAACGCCTGACTGCCCCGCTTTCTCTAAATCAACAGATACCTGATCAATGGCTACACGGTACGCTTTCGAATTTTCTAATATTGGTTCCCCAATATATCGAACAATTACTGATTGACTTTTCCCGGACGGAATAATTGTAGTCATAGGAATAATTAAAAAGTCATCTTCGTTCGCTTTTAATGTTTCATCACCGTTAGGTGCAATTAATAAATCAAAAGCAGATATTTCGATAGTTAAAGGACTGTCTGAAGGATTTGATATGCGAATTGTCTGTTGTGATTGGCTACCTGATGATTCAAGCTCTGCGACCATTGGTTTAACTTGAAAAGCCAGTGTAGAATAAGAGCTGAGTAAAAGTATCATTAAAAAGATATAACGCATATAGAGTCCCTCCTGCTAAATTAAAAGGCAGTAATTACTGCCTTTTATTATGCTAATTAGTTAGCTGTTATTGCCAACATCAGCGTATCTGCATAAGTACCGGCATAAACAGGCTCTTGAGTCACAGTTAATAAAATATTACCTGTGACTCCTCCTGCAGCAAGCGTTGACGAACCAGGCTGACTTTGCGATTCTGTCTGATCATTTTGACCATTTTCAGCTGAAAGTGTAAAATTAAATGCGTCTGCAGTTAACATTGCTGTGTAGCCAACACCTTGATTTTCTTGATCAGCATTCTGTAAATGCCCTTCAGATGTCGTTAATGACATAGTAGCACCATCGGCATCGTTACATTGCAAATCAAAGCCTACGTTTTTAGTCGCACCATTTGTTAATGTTTGGAAGAATTGTGTTGTGTTAATATTACTCACTGCACAAACCGATGACACTGCACCACCAACATTAAGGTTTTCAGCAAATGCTGCGCCAGATGTTAGAGTTGCAATTGCTGATAACACGATTAACTTTTTCATTTTAATATTCCTTATCCATGTGACATATTTGTTTATATTTTATAGTTAGTGTTTACCAAACTCCACCAGATACAACCGATGGTGTCATTTCTATGCGAAGCACATCCTGGTAGCTTCCGGCATAAATTAAAGGCTCATCTAGTTTTAACTGTAATTTAGCTACACTGTTAAATAAAATCTTATCAACATCAAAATTGTACATAGATTTGAGCTCAAGTGCTGTTGCGGAAACGTCGCTTGAAACGCCCTCTATTGACCAATTAATATTATAAGCATTTATTTGAGTACTTTGCTGGTGGCGCAGGCCACCATTTTCAGATTGCATTGATACTCGCATAGGTGAATTACAATTAATCACTAGCTTTGTACTCGCAAGGCCATCTGAAGAAAACTGAAGGTTGTTATTTTGAGTAGTAAAGCCGCACACTGGTGAAATATGACCTACCAGAGTTAAACTTACTTCATCATTACTGAATGCATTCATTGCAAAGCAACATAATAAAAACCAAGTTAGCTTCTTCATCAGCGCCATTTCCTTTGAACAACCTAGCTAAGACAGGAGTAATCTTAT
>NZ_PJAV01000010.1:0-5734 GCF_002836695.1 Pseudoalteromonas sp. 78C3 | reverse complement strand
AGAATTTTTTAACGCAGGTAGCGACACGTTTAGCCCCGCAAAATGATTAAGTATTATTGCGGATTGGTATAACACAATACAAAGTTAATAAGCACGAAAAAGCCGATGTTGAGGTTTAACCCAACATCGGCTTTTTTACTCTCGCTATTTTATATTATGCTTTAGTAAGCACTTTATAAAACACGTTATAAAGGTTTTTTATAACGATAATTCTTCTTTAGCGCGAGTTAAGTTGTGCGATACCATCGTGCTGTTAGACAATTTTGATGCTTCGTATAAATCAGCAAGTGCAGCAGTGTCGTTATGCGCTTTTAAACGTGCAACACCACGGTTGCTTAATGCGAATGACGTAAGTTGGCGTACTTTAAATTTAGGGCCATCTGCGTCTTTTAAAAGTGCGATTGCTTTAGTACAAATTGCTTCCGCTTGCGCATAATTTTTTGACTTAACATTCAGTGCGCAGCTATTAAATGATTGCTCAAGTGGCTGTGGCGCTGTTGCAGTTTCAATAACCATTAATTTGTAATCACTTTGATCAGCCATTGCAGCAGCTGAACATGTTAATAGTGAGCTAAGAGCGATAGTTTTGATAAGTGTAAGTTTCATGGTCATATTCCTGATTAGTTAAGCCGTGCTTGTTGCCGACAACTGAACTTTAGTGAATTACCACAACCCCGACAAACGATTAAAACAAACCTAATAAGTGAGAAAAATTAACCTATAGACCTTAGTCTAATACGTTTAAACTTTTTCTATATATTTAAATAACTTACGTACCACTTTACGTGCCTAAAATCGCTACTTTACGTTTTAAAATGTATATAATTATTTATGCCTTTTTTTAGTTGGTTTTATTTTAAACACCTTACTTAGGCATAGCTGAGTAACAATCAAACAAATTTATACATTTAATTACATGCAATACTAAGTTATGTATTTATAATTACGGCTCTGGTAACTTTTCATCATTAATGGATTAACTTTTTTGAAACACACACTTCCTCTTTTTGTTTTATTAAGCACGCTTTTATCATTTAGCCAAAATGCTAACGCAAGGCTTTTGCTCGGTAATGACATGCCTAACACCGGTATGTTTATAAAATCAGAATTTAATGGTAATAGCAGCATTACATCTGCGGGTGTAGAAATGATGGTCAAACAAAATTACAGTAACTTTGGTGTTGTTTTTACAAGCGCAATTGGCGCGGCTGTAATCGATAATAAACAAGGCGAGCAAGAAGAATTTATAACGTGGGACAATGGCATGAAGCTTGGTTATTTTAATGACTTTTTTATATACGCCGAGCTTGGCTTAGATCTGTTCGAACTCGCCTTTAAAAACGATAGGGGCGATAACACCTACCAAATAGAAAAATCGAACAACGACATAGATGGTTACGCAGGTATAGGTGCGGGTTATCACTTTAAGCCATTTAAAATAGAAGTATTTACCCGAGCACGCCAAATAGATGGCGACTACTGGGAAGCACAAGAACATATTTACAGCGGTGTGCAGCTCAGCTTTACGTTTTAATTGCCCTTTTGTTTTATAAGAAAAATAAAAAGCGTGTGAAATACAGCTATTTCACACGCTTTTTAAAAAATTGCATTTAACAGGTTTGATCTAACCAATTTATATTTAACGGATAGTTTTGGCTACTTTACCAATACTCAAACCCTGAATTAAAATTGAAAACACCACAACCGCATAAGTGAGAGCTAATAAAATATCGCGCTCGTTCCCATCAGGTAGTTGCAATACCAGTGCAACCGAAATACCACCACGCAAGCCACCCCAGGTTAAAACTTTCCATGCGCCAGATGGCAACTCTAATTGCTTATTAAATGTAGTGGTTGTTATACCCACAACAATTAAACGTGCGAGTAACGCTATTAAAATTGTTAAGCCACCAGCAATAAACAAATTACTCGAAAATGCAATCATGACGACTTCAAGCCCTATGAGTACAAATAAAATGGCATTTAAAATTTCGTCAATCAGTTCCCAAAATAAATCAACGTAATGGCGTGTTTTGTCGCTCATAGCCATACTACGTCCATGATTGCCCACCATTAGCCCCATCATTACCATTGCAAGTGGGCCCGACAAATGCCAATGGCTAGCCAGTGCATAGCCACCAATAACGCCCGCTAAAGTAAGTAGTACTTCTTCTTGGTAACTATCAATACTTTTAAGTAAGTAATATAAAATACCACCTAATACCAAACCAAAAACAATACCGCCACCGGCTTCTACCGCCAGCGTGTGCGCTACATAATAGGTTGTAGGAATATCACCACTTGATAAAACACCCAATAAAAGCACAAAAATAACCACGCCTATACCATCGTTAAACAACGATTCACCCGCAATCACGGTTTCAATACTTTTAGGCGCCCCCGCAGATTGTAAAATACCCATTACCGCAATCGGATCGGTTGGCGAAATTAATGCGCCAAACAATAAACACCAAATAAATGCTAAATCAAAACCAAGCAAAGGAAGCACTAAATAAAGCGCGCCTGCAATAATAACCGTTGATAGCAACGTACCAACACAGGCCAAAATACCGATTGGCAATTTATAGCGCCTTAAATCGCTAACATTTACATGTAGCGCCCCTGCAAACAGCAGCATAGAGAGCATGCCATCAAGCAAAACTTCAGTAAAATCTAACTGATCGAGCAAGCTCACTTCGTAATCTATAAGATCATCAAACCCTAAAAAGCCCAAAAATATAGCGCCGATAGATAAAAGCATCGAAATAACCATAACGCCAATGGTTGTTGGCAAGCCAATAAAGCGATGGTTTACATAGGTGAGTAACGCGGTAATTGATAAAAATATCGCACTTATTTCAAGTACGCTTAGGCTGGTTCCTGGTGCCATGGTTTAAATCTCAATATTTATTTAATGATACCTTGCTCAAAACAAGCAAAGCAGAAGGATTATTATTTTTTATACGGTTATCTCGCATTATATTCGCGTAGCCTAAACAAGCATACCCAAAATATTAATTATAAATACACACCCTGCTCTATTAACATATTTAAGGTATTAACTTACGCATTAAATAAAACAAAAAAACCCATGTTAGGAATTAACCTAACATGGGTTTTTTTACTCTCGCTATTTTATATCATGCTTTTGGTAAGCACTTTATAAAAGCGTTTATAAAGTACTTATAAAGAAAGCTCTTCTTTAGCGCGAGTTAAGTTGTGCGATACCATTGTACTTGTAGACATTTGGTTTGCTTCGTATAAATCAGCAAGGCCAGCAGTGTCGTTATTCGCTTTTAAACGTGCAACACCACGGTTACTTAATGCAAATGACGTAAGTTGGCGTACTTTAAATTTAGGGCCATCTGCGTCTTTTAAAAGCGCAATTGCTTTAGTACAAATTGCTTCAGCCTCAGCGTAATTTTTTGACTTAACATTCAGTGCGCAGCTATTAAATGATTGCTCAAGTGGCTGTGGCGCTGTTGCAGTTTCAATAACCATTAATTTGTAATCACTTTGCTCAGCCATTGCAGCAGCTGAACATGTAAGTAGTGAGCTAAGAGCGATAGTTTTGATAAGAGTAAGTTTCATGGTCGTAGTCCTGTTGGTTAAGCCGTGCTTGTTGCCGACAACTGAACTTTAGAGAATTAACACAAAACCGACAAACGATTAAAACAAACCTAATAAGTGAATAAATCTAACTTATAGACTTTAGTCTAATGCCAAATTACTAATTTACGACAATTGGTATTTATAAAAACAACCAACGAAACTTAAACTTATTGAGTGCGTTCTAGTAACTTAACTACTTGGGCTACAACCATTTCTGGCTCATCTTTTTGCGGGTAGTGATAGCTTTTATTTGTTATAACTACTTCACCTTGAGGAAAGGTATTAGCCCACTTTGAATGGAAGTCGCCCCACATTTCACGCGCTTTGTCGGTAAAAAATAATACAGATGGCTTTTTATACTTTTTAACTGAGGCAATTACTGTCACGGGTATATCAGCAATTTGTGGATAATCGGGCAGTGGACGTTTTGCCCAAAAATCTAAATACTGATTCGACATTCCATTTTTTATATCGTCGAGCTTTATTGCTGCAATTTCTTTTTCAGCGCGTGGCAAATCAATCGCGCGCATAATATCTACATCGTGCTCTGATGCAGGCTCAATTAACATCAACGCTTTAATCTGATTAGGGTATGTTGCAGCAAATACACGTGCAATATAAGCACCATAAGAGTGCGCAACATACACAACAGGCTCTTCTATTTTCAGTGTTTTGAGTAATAACGCAGCCTCAGCTGCATATTCTTCTGAGCTATAGTTTTTCTTTATTTGCGAAGAACCACCATTACCAATACGAGAATACCGTATAACTTTACCGTGCTTGGTAAGTGATTCAAAAACCGGGTCCCAATCACTTAAACCAGCAGAGCCGCCCGCTTCAAGTAAAATAGTATGTTTACCTTTACCAGCTAGCTCGTATTCAACGTCAAAGCCATTTACTTGAACTTTAGCCAGTCCAGCTAAAGCACTAGTAGATATAAGGAATGAGCAAAGGAATGTTACTTTTAATTTTAATCTCATTGTATTAGGTAGATCTTTCTTTTATTAAATTAACTAATTTTTAAAGTTAGTACATGCCTTTAGTGTCTGCCTTAAATATTCTTGGCTATTAACTCTGCTTTTAACAAACCACCTTTAGTAAGTAACTTAGGAGCGAAACTTGGATTACGTTTAGATTTGTAAGCATCAAGTATTAACTTAAGACCATGCGCTTCTAACAATGAGATATTTACTTCAGTATCCATTTCGGCGGACTCAATGAAATCATCTGAAAAGCTGGGGGCGATGATCAACACTTGTGCAACGCGCTTACCCTGGTTTTCTGCACGAGTTACATAGGCTTTTACTTGGCGCGATGTTGTTGAATATTTGGCAAAATCTCCATTTTTACATGTTTTTGCTTCACCTATAATTATATCGTTATCACTGAGTGAAATTACGATATCTGCTTTATCTTTAGCGGTATTTAAGTCTTTACGAAGGTCCTCGTCGATATTAAGCTCTAGTAGTTCAAAAATTGCTTTTGTGACTTCTTCAAACTTAACACCAATATCAGCTTCTGTTACATCTGCACCAGCTTCTCTAAGAGTATTAATATCGCGGCGCGCTAGTGCGTCGTAATTTTCAATTAGTTTATCAGTCGCGTTAGCAAAGCTTTCTAAAATAGCAAAACGCGCATTACCTCGTTTAGATAGCCCCATACTATCTCTAACTTCCCTTACTTCATCATTTGAAAGTAAATATAGAATATCGTGAGGTGTAATACTTAAGGCACGTAATTGTTCAGTATCTATTATTTGATTAGCTTCAAGCTCAAATGCTTCTTTAAGCACTACCTGCATTGTTGGGAAATGTTCTTCTAATGTTTTTAGAAGCTGCTTAAATCCACTAGCACTGAGGGAATCAAACTCCTTTTCTGTTGCACCTGATAGCGATGACAGTATTAAACCAATACGTTCATCTAAAGTAGTACCAAGTTTTTCTGTGTCAATTTCTAAGTCTTGTATTAACTGTTTTAAGCGTTCTTTACGTTGATTTTGATTATCTTCAACATTGTGAATATCGTCTGATAATAATTTAGCTGCGCTAAGTCCTGAATGAATAATTGTTTGAATCTTATCAGTTCGGCTTACGCCTCTTATTTTACGCCCATGCGCTTTGAG
>NZ_PJAV01000166.1:0-88187 GCF_002836695.1 Pseudoalteromonas sp. 78C3 | reverse complement strand
GGTGTCCTAGGCCTCTAGACGATGGGGACACATAAATGTGTCACTAGGACAGTTGATAAGTTTAACTCACATCATGAGCTTTAAGGTAATTGCGTTTAATACAAGTAAAGACTCGAGCTTTAATTGTGACGCTATTTTCTCGGTAAAACCGCCTTTAACTAATAAAAGTTAAGTGGCGTCCCCAAGGGGATTCGAACCCCTGTTACCGCCGTGAAAGGGCGGTGTCCTAGGCCTCTAGACGATGGGGACACAGAAAACTGCTACCCTAGGACAAAACACTAATTTTTGGTGGAGCCATGCGGGATCGAACCGCAGACCTCTTCACTGCCAGCGAAGCGCTCTCCCAGCTGAGCTATGGCCCCAACTTAATCAATACCCGTCGTGATAAACACATCGTGTATCGCTTAGTGCGGGGCGCATTCTATGCACCACCCAAAATAAAGTCAACAGTTTTTTACCTAGCTTTATTTAAATGGTTTAATTTTCAACAAACTGGCTATCAAGCGTGCTAAAAAATACAATTTGAATAAGATTCTAGCCCTACTGCTTATAATAACATCACTATATTGCAACGAATACTCAATAACCCCCTACTCCCCTATTTGATGCAACAAAATTGCATCAAAGCAAAGGTATACATTTATATGCAAATTGAACTTATCTAAAAACTACCAATTAAGGCCTCGCCAATCGCCTTAATCTTTTAAAGTTAGAATTGCTTATAATAACCAAAACTTAAATGTGGGTTTGAGAGTACCCGCAGCCTTTACTTGCTTAATAACCAGCGTAGCTCGTACTAAAAAACTCGATTATTGTTTGAAGAACATTTTTAAAAGAGCATTGTAGCTTCGTAATGCTATGTACAAAACTTCAGGGCGTGTTGATCTTTGGTGGGTGAATTTGCAGAAGTATGTTTGGTTTTTAGGCAAGGCAGAGCCTATGTAGTTTGGTTATTACCCATGAATAGGCGATAACGCCGCATAAAGTCCAAACATGCGCTGCCCTTTGGGTTCAATCCACAAAGGTCAACACGCACTAGTTATATGTGATCTATTAGTCTTAATCCGAAGGCTATTAGTGAAGTATGAGTATTTACGATTTGGCTAGGTTCGCTTATAAAAATAAAGTAAGTACAAAAATAGAGTTTAGAATGCTGAAAATAGCATTTGTTTTGGGAAGTTTAGATTAAATTCATTTTTAAAGGACCGCTCTATTCACTAAATAACTCGCCCTAATATTAATCCATCTTGCTCATAATCATAAAAACGACTCCAGTAAAAAAAACAATAAGTATCGTGAAGCTAAATTTAAGATTAATAAAATACAATTTCCTACTCACTTTTAGGAGCTTAATTGAACTGCAATATCAAATTTGATGATAAAATAGACTTCAACCATATCCTATTGTTTATAAAACCTTCATTCAGCACATTTTTATCATTCAAGTGTTGACACATTTTCAACTCTATCTATAATAGCGCCCCACAACAACGCAGCAATGCAATGTTGTTTAGATGTGGGTGATTAGCTCAGTTGGGAGAGCATCGCCCTTACAAGGCGAGGGTCACTGGTTCAAGTCCAGTATCACCCACCACTTTTTAATTAAAGTGTTCACATCTAAATTCTATATGGGTCCTAAGCTCAATTAGAAAAAAGAGAGCATCATCGCTACTTACAAACAACAATGAAGTTCACTGGTTAAAGTCCAGTACTATTTATTTTAATAGTAGCGTTTTAAATTATATGTGGGTGATTAGCTCAGTTGGGAGAGCATCGCCCTTACAAGGCGAGGGTCACTGGTTCAAGTCCAGTATCACCCACCACATATAAAACCTATTATTATATTAATAGTCGCGTTTTAAACTTAATATGGGTCGTTAGCTCAGTTGGGAGAGCATCGCCCTTACAAGGCGAGGGTCACTGGTTCAAGTCCAGTACGACCCACCACTATTTACAGTGGTGCATATTAAAATGTAATTTGGGTGATTAGCTCAGTTGGGAGAGCATCGCCCTTACAAGGCGAGGGTCACTGGTTCAAGTCCAGTATCACCCACCAAATTACATGAAGCGGTTAATTGATAACGAAGAATTAAATAACAAGTATACCTATTATATGTGGGTGATTAGCTCAGTTGGGAGAGCATCGCCCTTACAAGGCGAGGGTCACTGGTTCAAGTCCAGTATCACCCACCACATATAAATACCATCAGACAACTCTTTAAATGACAACTTCTCTAGTAATAACTCTTTTCCCATATTAAATACATTTAACTACTCTTTTTACCTTAAATACATTTCATATTTTTATTAAAATCTAAATTTCTATATCAAAGCACTCATCAAATTAGAGTTATCCATTTTACTTATTTAGTTTTTAATTATGTTATTCGGCTCAGTACTTTCGTAGTTAGATAAACGTATTAGGCAAAGTTAAGTACCTAATAAATACAGCTATCATTTAAATTCCCTTGTAAGCAGTTAAACTGTTGATTATAGTCTGTGTTAAATACAATTACGCTTAAGCCAATGCCAACTAAGATCTATTCAAAAGCCAAAATACTTATAGTAGAGGAGCAGCCACTTGCTCAAAGCTATATGAAACAATCGTTAGAAAGGCTTGGCTTTCGGCAGTTGCGCTTTGCTGATCATGCAAATTCTGCAAAAGAGCAGTGTTTAAGTGAAGAATTTGATCTAATCGTTTGCTCATTCAACTTAAATAAACACCAAGATGGCTACCAGCTTTATGAAGAGCTACGTGTAAAGCAACTCATAAAAAGCTCGACTGGCTTTATTTTTATCTCAGCAGAAACAAGTGGCTCACTCGTTCATAGTGTTCTTGAGCTGCAACCTGATGACTTTTTAGTTAAACCTTTTACAGTACAAGAGCTTAAAATACGCATTGAACGAATCCTAAAGCGTAAACACGACTTACAAACAGTGTATTCATTAATTGATGATGGTAACGATTCAAAAGCTATTAAGTTTATTGATACCGCTCTGGATAAAAAAAATAATAATTACAGCCCTATCCTACTTCGCTTAAAAGGTGATGCCTTACTTCGCTTAAAGCGCGCTCAAGATGCGAAAGACTTTTTTAAGTCTGTTCTCGACATTCAAAAATTTGCTTGGGCAAAAGTAGGCTTAGTAGAAGCACTTATAGCGAATAACGAACATATTTTGGCGCAGCGAATGCTCAAAACAATGTTAGAGCGCCAAGAAACTCGTTTAGTAGCCCTTGATTTGTTGGGCAGATTAGAAATAAAGCTAAATCAATTTGAGCTAGCACAAAGCTTTTTAAGCCAAGCTGCAGAAATTGCACCGCGAAATATCACACGCCAAAAATCGCTAAGTAATGTGTCGCTAATTAATCACGACTACGAAAAAAGCTATTTAACTCAAAAAGATATAGCCACCTTTGCAAAACACTCAATACACGACCACCCCGATGTATATTTGAATGCAGCACGTGCAGGTATCGACTTTGCGCTAACGACTGATCAAACCGATCAAATTCAACGAATTTCTAGGCAAACCAATCAGTACATTAATGATTTAAAAAAACAGTTTCCTAATAATACAAATCAAGCTCAAATTGATGTACTTAATGCACGACTCCATTACTTAAAAGACGAGCATCAAAAAGCGAAAAAGCTAATTGAACAACTTGATGATGACGATACTCATATCCGATCGGTTGATGGCGCACTTGATAAAGCAAAAGCATTTCATGAACTGGGGTTTCATCAAAAGGCGCAAACCTTATTCACACAAATAATTAGCCACTGTGAAAGACATCCCGCAGTTAGCGATACAACTTACTTGCGTTATATTCAGCAGCAACAAAGTGAGCGACGCGATATTAAAATGGGTCCAAAAGAGCTTAATAACCATGCCGTTAGTCAATTTAATAAAGGCCAATTAAATACTGCGTTGGAAGCTTTTACACAGGCGTTTAGAGTCATGCCTCGTAATCAAAGTATCGCACTTAATTTATTACAGTGCCTATTTGATTCAACTAAGCAATCTGGCAGCTCATTTAATATGGATCTTGCTAGAAGGTGCTACGCCCTTCTTGATAAAACTAAATTACAAGCAGATCAGACGCAGCGTTTAGATAAGATTTTGCACATAGCAAAAGAAATGAATTTAGATATTCAAAGCGCTAGTAAATAAAACATTAGAGCTTTTTCATTGATGCGGCATTAACGCAATAACGTAAACCCGTTGGTAATGGACCATCTGGAAAAATATGGCCTAAGTGCGAATCGCACACGTTACAAACCACCTCTATGCGCTCCATACCATGACTTGTATCGCTTACATAGCCAATCGCTTCAATTGTCGCAGGTTGCGTAAATGACGGCCAACCAGTACCACTATCAAACTTCTCATCAGCATCAAACAATAGATTATCACAGCAAATACACACATACTTGCCAGGTTCGAGTAATGTACAACTACCCGAACTACCTGGGCGCTCTGTTCCCTTTTTACGTGTTACGTAATATTCATCTTCTGATAGTTGCATCCGCCACTGCTCGTCAGTTTTGACTACTTTTTTACTTGGGGTAGGATTGCCATTGGTGGCAAAGTTAATAACATCATTCCACTTCAACATAATAGCCTCATTGAATAGTTGATTAGCTATACTTTATAAAGTCATAAAAAGTACGGCTAATTATTACGTTATTTAATACACTAAAGATCAGCTAAGGAGTGTTGACCGTTTAAGACTAAAACTCGTTCAATCTTAAAGGTAATTTTCTTAGCTAAAGGTAATATTTTGTTTTTCTGAGTCGGTAAGTATTCGTTTAATAAAACTATCTAGCTCTGCTTTTTTTACAGGTAAACTAACACTCATTTGGCGCTCGTTATTACTGTAAATTATTAGCCCATCATCCTTTGTCGTTATACGTTCAATACTCTCAATAACTAACCAATCTGGACCGTGCTTTTTATCAAAAAATCCCATCAAACTAAAAAGTAATAAGTGTTGGGCGTCTCGCTGAATAAAATCCTCTAACCTGTTTCTTGATTTAAATAAAGGCGTTAACCGATAAACGCTTGAGCAAAAAACAAATACCCATAACCCAAATAACGCTTTAAACCACATAAACTCTAAAAGCTCAGTGCTAATCATTAAAATAATAAGCACAAAGCCTATTATCGATATAGCTATCGCTATTTTTCTATTTACGGCGTCCACAACTAATCCCTTTTAAGTCGCTTTTTTTCTTCTGATGCCTTTTCTGTCGGCTCAGGCCAATCATTAAAGAAAACAGTTAAATAGCGGCTTTTCACCAAATACCATAATACCCATAAAACAATCATCATTTGTACTGCTAAAAATGATGAAAATCGATAATGGCTATGCGCTGCTTGAACACTTAACCATGTTAAATCAACAACTGCACATAAAATAAGAGGCCAGCGCATATGTCGCCATATTCTTGCTAACCTGTTGCTTGCACTGTGTGAATCTCGTGGTCTGCGTAAACAAAATAAAATAGTCGGTATTATTGCAATACTTCCAATCGTTATTGCGATAAAAAAATCATTTTTATTTTTAAAAAATAATGACATTAAATCTAGTTCAGGCCTGCGGCTTAAAGCCGCAATAACCCAAATAAAATAACTGCGTAATAGCACAAGCACACTTAAATGAAATGCAATAGGCGTACGGTAACTTCCGTACTTATCCCAGTATTCTGGCCCATATCGGCTCATTGTCATTTTCCTAACCGTTATGCTTTATAAGCAACTCAATTAATTCATCTTCAGTTAGTATGTCTATGCCTAGGTCTTGTGCCTTTGTTAGTTTTGAACCTGCTTTTTCACCCGCCACTAACGCATCTGTTTTAGCCGATACGCTACCAGACACCTTGGCACCAAGTTGTTGTAATCGTGCTTTTGCATCATTGCGATTAAGTGTATTAAGTGTACCTGTAAGTACATATGTAAGCCCAGCGAGCGGCTGTTCTTCCTCAGAAGGTGCGCTCAACGCTGGCCAGTTTACACCTTGATCTATCAGCGCATTAACAACTGCTAAATTATGTTCTTCATCAAAAAAGCCACGAACATGAGCAGCTACTATTTCGCCTACATCACTTACTTGCGTTAAACTATCAATGCTGGCATTTATTACATTTTCAAGGGTTAGAAAGTGATTAGCTAAATTTTGTGCTGTCGCCTCCCCGGCTTCTCGAATACCTAATGAATATAAAAACTTAGCAAGCGTAGTGCCTTTAGCCTCTTCAAGTGCTGTTACTAAGTTTTTAGCTGACTTAGGTCCCATACGTTCAAGTGACTCAAAATGCCCCTGTTTTAAAATAAACAAATCAGCAGGCGTTTTTATAAGTTCTCTATCGACTAACTGATCAACAATCTTATCGCCAAGACCATCTATATCCAGCGCTTTGCGCGAAGCAAAGTGCTTAATAGCTTGCTTACGCTGTGCAGGACATACAAGTCCACCCGTACAACGGGCTACAGCTTCGCCTTCAACCTTTTCAACATGAGAATCACAGATTGGGCAAGTCGTCGGGAATTCAATATCTCTGGCATCATCAGGTCTGCGTTCAAGTACAACTTGTGTTATTTGTGGGATTACATCACCTGCACGGCGAATAATAACCGTATCCCCCACTTTTACACCTAAACGTGCAACTTCATCACTGTTATGCAGTGTTGCATTTGATACGGTAACGCCACCCACAAAAACAGGCTTCAAACGTGCAACAGGTGTAATGGCGCCAGTACGACCGACTTGAAAATCAACATCAAGTAGTTGGGTTATTTCCTCTTGTGCCGGAAATTTATACGCAATAGCCCAACGAGGTGCGCGAGCTACAAAGCCTAAGCGCTCTTGTAAGGCTTTTTCATTTATTTTAATTACTACGCCATCAATTTCGTATTTAAGTGAGCTACGGCGCGTTAAAATATCGCTGTAGTACTCAAGCGCGGCTTTTGGACCTTCAACTAATTTTGTTTCTGGGCACAGAGGTAAACCCCAATCAGTCAACTTTTCTAATTGCTGATAATGATCCTGGGGAATATTGCCATCGGCAACAAGCCCAGTGCTATATGCGTAAAACATGAGTGGGCGCTTAGCGGTAATTTTAGAGTCGAGTTGTCGTAAGCTACCGGCTGCTGCATTACGTGGGTTAACAAATACTTTATCGCCACGCTTTTCTGCTTCAGTATTTAGTTTGTCAAAACCTGCGCTATCCATAAATACTTCGCCGCGCACTTCAAGCTCTTTCGGATAATCGCCACGTAACTTAAGCGGTACATTACGAATTGTTTTTACATTTTGAGTAATGTTTTCACCGGTAAAACCATCACCTCGAGTCGCTGCTTGTACAAGCACACCATCACGATAAATAATTGATACAGCTAAACCATCAAGTTTTGGCTCACAACAAAAAGTAAGCTCATCAGTACTCATTAAACGCTCTTTTATACGGCGATTAAACGCAGTGAATTCTTCTTCACTAAAGGCGTTATCAAGTGAGAGCATGGGTACTTGGTGCGCTACTTGTTCAAATTTACTAAGTGCTGCACCGCCTACTTTTTGTGTAGGTGAGTCGGCGGTTAAAAATTCAGGATGCTCGGTTTCAAGTGCGCTTAGTTCGCGTAATAACCTATCGTATTCAGAATCAGGAATACTGGGGGTGTCGAGCACATAATAATTATAGTTGTGTTGCTCTAATGTAGTACGAAGATGATTAACTTGCTCACTAATGCTGCTAGACATTTAAACCTCAATAAACATAAAAAAAGCCACTTTGACGATTCACCGTCCAGTGGCTTATAAAAATATAATATATGCGTTATTTACGCTGAAAAAGAACGAACCTGCTCAACATATTGTCTTACGCGATCTACTGTCATTTCATTTCGCTCAGCATCTAAAATTTGCGCACCAAATTCATCCGCTAACTTTTTAGCTGCGCTGTGCAACATATTAAATGCAGCTAGACCATCGCCGTCGCACGGTAACGTCATAAATAAGCTTACCCCTGCGGTACTAAACTGTTCCATATTATCAATATCAAACGTACCTGGGTTGTACATATTTACTAATCTAAATAAAACAGGGCCTTGACCAGCCGGATCTAAATGGCGATTAAAAAAGCCTTCCTCAGAATATTTAAAACCTAAAGTGTTAACTGCTGGCAATAATTTACTGCCCTGCATACTAAGCTCTTCTGGCATTTGAATATGTACAATAACAAAGTCAGACATTTGGGCAGGTGCTTCTTCAGCGCTTTGCTCTTTTGCTTCTAGGTCATCAACTATTTCTAGGTCATCTTCAATCGGCACTTCTGGCACGCTTGTATCTATTTGCGGCTCATTTGCATCAAAGTTAAGCTCGCCAAACTGTGGCTCATCACGTTCGTTTTGCATTGGCTCTTTTGGCTCAGCCTCAGTTCGAAACGGTTTAGATGAAGCTGATGCGCTTTCTTGTAATGGTTCAACCCGCTCGTTATCAGATACTTCTGGGCGGTCTTTTTTTCTCACAGACCACAATCCATGTATTAATAAACCACCAATGACAACTACACTGATAATGATTAAAACCCATCTTAATTGTTCGGCCATCCCCTCACCTTTTATTATTTGATATGCCTAAAACCTGTATATTAATTAAAAAATAATACACTTGTTATAAAAATTTATGCATGTGCAAGTTGCACAGCCTGCTCTATATCTACAGCAACCATACGCGATACGCCAGGTTCTGCCATAGTAACACCTGTTAATCTACCAGCCATTTCCATCGCAATTTTATTATGACTAATATAAATAAACTGCACTGATTGTGACATTTCTTCAACCAAACGGCAAAAACGCACAACGTTGGCATCATCTAATGGTGCATCTACTTCGTCCAGCATACAGAAAGGAGCTGGATTGAGCCTGAATATAGAAAACACTAATGATAATGCGGTCAGCGCTTTTTCTCCACCACTTAACAAATGAATTGTTGAATTTTTCTTACCCGGTGGTCGTGCCATTATACTAACACCACTTTCGAGTAAATCGTCACTGGTTAATTCTAAATACGCACTACCACCACCAAAAACTTTAGGAAATAGCTCTGCAAAGTCTTCGTTAACTTGATCGAACGTCGCTTTAAAGCGTGTTTTGGTCTCACTATCAATTTTACGAATTGCACCTTCAAGGGTGCTTAACGCTTTTGTTAAATCATCTAATTGATTATCAAGATAATCACTACGAGCTTTAGCTAAATCAAACTCTTCTATTGCCGCTAAGTTTACTGCACCTAATTTATCTAACTGATTAGTAAATCCGGTTAACTGATTTTGCGCTGCACTTAAATTCAATGAATCAGGTAATTCATCAAGTATTGCTTTTAAGCTTTGCTTTAGCTCTTCTAATGGTTCGAGCGCAACTTGCGCTTTTATTAGTAAGCTTTGCTCTTCAATTGTTAGCTTTTGATGCTGCTCTTGCAAGCCCACCAGCTCACCTTGTGAGTTTTTAAGACTTGCTTGCTTGCTATTTAAACTTTCTTTAGCGTGAGCTAATTCTTTTTGTAGCATTACCAGGGCCTGCTCACCTTTTTGATGCTGTACTAAAAACTGCGTTATTTTATCGCTAAGCTCTTGCTCTGGTATAAGCAGTTCTTCTATTTCATTGAGTAATTCTTGTGCACCTTCAGATGCACTAACGTGCTCTTGCTCTGCATGGCTCAATTTGGTTTGGCTTAACTGCCATTCACTGCGTGCCTTTTGCTCTGAGAGCGTTGCCTTATGCGCTTGCGTTTTATATTGCTCAAGCATGCTTAATGCTTCGCTATAACTTTTATCACTTTGTGAGCGCAGGCTATTTGCAGCGTCTAACTCATCCGTTAAGTTGAGTTGCTGCTCATTTAACACTTCAAATTGCTCTGTTTGCTCATCAAGCACGGTATTTAATTGCAAAAGCTGGGTGGTTAATTGCTGTTTTTGTTGCTGTAGCTTTTCTAGTTGCAGCTTAAAGTGCGCTACTTGCTGTTTAAGCATATCGCTGCGTGTACCGGCTACTGCTATATTTTGCGCAAGCTCATGTATGGCTTCTTTTAGCTCGCTTTGCTCGTTAATTAACTTTATTTGATCAGCTGTATGTTCATCACGAGTGTGTGTTACTTGTTTTAGCTCATCCTCGGCATTGGTTAACTGCTGAGCTTTATCCTGCAACTGCTTATGTTTTAAAAGCAATGAGTTTTCGGCATTTCTATCGGCACTTACATGCCAGTTACGACCATATAAAGCACCGTTTTTATCCATAACGGCTGTATAATAAGCATCTTTTAAGAGCGTTAGATCACCGCTCTCGCTATAAGCAATGCGCGTTAAATGATCTGGGTACACGCCGCTTGTTATGAATGCCGCTAAGCTATTTTCAGCAATGTGCTTACCACTAATTGGCCACACACTATTATCAGCTTGCTGCTCACTTACATTTAAGTGCTCTAGCGATTTAAGTGCTTGCTCTATTAAGGGCTCAAAGCCTTCTTTAACACTTAGCTGATTAAACAAACCATTAGTACTTTCACTTTCTTCATCAAGCCCTAATGTACTTTTAAGCCCCGTTATACTGGCTTTTAACTCATTTATTGTTTGAGTAAGCGTCGAATATTGCTTTTGTGAGTTATTAACACGCTCATTTTGCACTTCAAGCTTAGCACTGCACTGCGTGTGCGCTGTTTGTTTAGCGGCAAGTTCTTGGGTTAATGTTTGTGTTTGCTGTGTTTGCTGCGTTAATTGTTGTTCTACATCGCTACTTTGTAAGTCAGTAAGCTGCGCATTTAACTGATCAATTTGCTCGTTAACGTGGCTTATTTGCTGCTGAGTTTGTTTAATGTGACTGCTATGCAGTTGCGCATTATTATTAAGTTGCTGCTGTTGCTCACACAAAGTTTGCCAGTGTGTATTGTGGCGCTGCTTCAGTGCTAATAATTCCTCAAGCTCATGCGTTAACTTCCTTACTTGCTCTTCGCACATTAACGCGTTTTCACTTGCCTCTTGCAGGGTTTCATTTAGTTGCTCGCACACAATTTGCTGCTGCGTTTTAACTTCAGTGCTATGGGTTTGGCGTTGCTGTAATTTAATTAAATTTTGTTTAAGCGTTTGAGTTTGTTGCTTTACATTTATTTGCTGTTGCTCAGCGCGGGTAAGCTCGGTGTGTATTACATGTTGCTGATGTTGTGCATCGCTTAGTTTATCTTGCTGAGCTTGTACTTGCCCTTCTAAGCTTGCAAGTACATCGTCATGCCCTGAGTTAGCAGTTTTAAAAAACGAAATTTGATCGTTCAGTTTTTTAATTAGAGTACTTTTTTCAAGTTGTTGCTGATGTAACTTTTGCCATTTTAAAACCGCAATTTGCCCTTTTAACGTTCGCTCTTGCGCTTTTAACTCGCGGTATTTTTTTGCATCAACCGACTGCACAGCCAATTTATCTAACTGGCTTTGCAGCTCTTTACGCACATCTAACAAACGCTCAAGGTTTTCGCGGGTGCTTTTAATGCGTGTTTGTGTTTCGCGGCGGCGCTCTTTGTATTTAGAAACACCAGCAGCTTCTTCTAAAAATACGCGTAATTCTTGTGGTTTACTTTCTATTAAGCGCGAGATCATCCCTTGCTCAATAATTGCGTAACTACGCGGACCAAGACCTGTACCTAAAAATATATCGGTAATATCACGCTTACGGCATTTACTGCCATTTAAAAAGTACAGCGATAGCCCGTCGCGCGTTACTAAGCGTTTAATGGCAATTTGGTTTCTGTCGGCAAATGTGTTTGAAGGACTACCTTTATCGTTATCAAAAACAAGCTCTACAGAAGCTTGTGATATGGCTTTACGATTAGTTGAGCCATTAAAAATAACGTCGGTCATGGCATCGCCACGCAGGTTTTTAGCAGAGCTTTCACCTAGCACCCATCGTACTGCATCAATAACGTTAGATTTGCCACAGCCATTAGGGCCTACAACACACGTCATTTGATCAGGAAATGGAATTTTAGTGGGCTCTACAAACGATTTAAAGCCCGCTAATTTAATAGTGCTTAAGCGCATCTTGTTGTTATTACCAATTTATTATTGTTATTTGTCATAAACAATTTAACCCATAATTTACTAATAGATTAAGCTTGTCGTTTAAAGTTATCTAAAATGATACCGGTCGCCATTGCAACATTAAGTGACTCTGCACCACCAAAAGCGGGAATGGTTATTTTATTGGTCACTAACTTTGCACATGTCTCGCGTATACCATGCGACTCACTGCCCATTAGTAAAACGCCTGAGCCCGTAAATTGGGTTTTATGTACACTTTGTCCATCTAAAAAAGCACCGTAAACAGGTAAATTTAAAGACTGTAAGTAATCAGGTAAATCTACTTGGCTTACCGATACCCTTACAAACGAGCCCATTGTGGCGCTAATTGTTTTAGGGTTGTAAGCGTCAGCGCTGTCGGTGCTAGTTACTATATGTTTAATACCGTACCAATCGGCTACTCTAATTATTGTGCCTAAATTACCAGGATCAGATACGCCATCAAGCGCGAGTATTAAGCCATTTGCTTGTGGTAAAGCCGCCTTTGGCATATCAACAATCGCAATGGCTGCATTATTGCTAACTAATGTGCTCGCTTTAGTGAGGATCTCTTCATCCGCTTCAATAAAATTAGCGTGCTGATACTCACTTTGGTATGCATTTATAAATTCGTTTGTAGCAAAAATATTAACCACATTTAATGGGCTGTTTAATAACTCAAGTACGTTTTTTTCACCCTGTACAAGGTATTGATTATATTGCTTTCGGTACTTTTTTTGGCCAAGTTGGCGAATAAGTTTGAGTTGGTTTTTTGAAATCATAACAGCCCCATAAAATTGTCCATTAAGTATAACAGATTTCGTTATAACATCTGAACTCGAAAAGCAGCGAATGGGGTTAATTTATCTTGCTGGCACTTCTTTCAAAAGTCAGATTAATGCGAATAAACATCCCTTTTATTGCCTCTAATTGGTTTGAATCACCAACAGATGCGGCTAATTCATTATAAAGATTATCAGACGCTTGCTTAAAGTTTTCATCAAACTTACCTTTGGTAGCCAGCATAAATGCATCAGCCAACGTGCGTTGCCATTCATTTAAATATTTTAGCTTTGTGTCACCAGCAAGATTTTCGCAAATTGAGTTTAATCGCACTGAGGCATGTCCTAAGTTTAAGCCGGTTAGGGCAAGGTCAGTAATGGCGCGTGAGTGTGAGCCCTGATCGTAATTAGTTAAGCGTATTAACCTATCTGCCATGCGGCGGTTGTACCAAATACTCGGAGTTTGATGTGTATTTATTTCGAGTAAATCTTTATAGGTAGCCTTAAAAACACGATGAACAAGTAACTGAACACTTGGTCCTGTAAATAACTGAAAAATCCAAAATAAAATACTCACGCCAGCAAAAATCGCGATTGCAGAGCTGAGTGTATAATCAATTGAAAAAGCTAGGCTCATATCCGTGCTGGGTCTAACCAAAATAGTAAATGGAATACAAAACCCTAAGCCGTATGGCAGCGTTTGTTGATCAGCGAGTAACAGCAAACCCAAAAAATACGGACCAGCTAATACAAGCAACAATATTTCTAATTGCCCACCACTCTGCGACAGTAAATTTAACGCATAAAAAATAGTTACAAAAGTAGCAACAATTATACCTGCCAATAAACGTTTAATTACAACCTGTAAAATAGCCAAGGGTATTCGCGCCAGCATTATCGAAAATATGACCGGTAATATCATAATTAATAATGCAGCTGAAGAACCTGTATTAATCCAAATAAATGCACCGATAGAAAACACCAAAGCAGTTCTAAATCCAACAATAATGCCAGCTAATGGGTCGCGATATGTAAGCATACTGGGTGCATTTAATAATGTTTTATCGCGTTGTTCTAAAGCTCTGTATGCCCGTAGTAAAATTGTTAAGTCGGCTGCCACTTCTAAGCTCACATTGAGCATGTGAGATTCAAATGGCGAATCACACACCGTATTTGCTCTATAGTCGGTTAGCTCTTTACGCAGTGTTTTAACTTGTTCGGCGCAGTAATCAAAATCGTCAGATTCTTTAATTTGCGCGAATACGTGTTTAAGTTTACTTATTAATTTGTCTAATGTGGGAGTAATGAGGTCTGCGTGGTTTCGTTGCAGGCGACCAATTATTTGAATTGAAGCCAGTAAAGAAAGTACTTTTTGCGACAATTGATTTGCAGCACGTGAGCGCCCTGGACCTTTTGGCCCTTCGTACCTTACTGCGCTAGAGTCTTCGTTTATTGATCCTAATGTTGCCATAATGCCATCTATTTGCTGATGACGATTTTCGTGCGAGCCTTTAGAATCAAGCTCAGTTACTAAATAATCTAACGTTTGGTTTATAACCGACCGCGCTTGTACTTGCAGTAAGTGTTTAACTTTTACAGGCCAAAATAAATGGCTCACAAGGCCTGCACATATTGAGCCTATTACTATTTCACTCACGCGCGCTTGTGCAATATCAAATATGCTTTGACTGCTTACCATTGCCGGAGTAACCATGACTAAAAGTACAATAATAGCGGCTGTTACACCTGCCATAGCAAACGCATAAACAAAGTTTGCTTGGCGTACCATTGCCGATAACGCAGAGTTTACCCCCAACCATAATGCAAGTGCACCGAGCGCTAAATAAGGGTAGAGAATTAACTGAGTTAAAAGCAATATGCCAAATAAACCACCCACTATGGTGCCTATTATTTGGCAAATTGCTTTTTCAATAACCAATCCGCTTTGCGGGCGTAATTGCAAAAATATAGCCGAGACTAACGCCCAATAAGGTCTTTCAAGATTAAGCCACATAGCAATAGTAAGCGCCATTACCATGGCTATAACGCCCTTAGTCGCAAAAATAATTGCCTGTTTTTTAGGAAAAAACAAATTTTGTAATACAACGCCCACTGTCTTCCCCTTAACGTGTAGCGAGATGTATTGTGGCGGTCATTCCTGCGCTTAACTGTGTATCTTCGGGCAATGAATCTAACTTAATATCAACAGGAATACGTTGCGATAAACGTACCCAATTAAATGTTTGTTGCACTTGCGGTAAAAGTTGTCCGTTACTTTGTGTATTCGTATTTGCAATTGCTTTACCTACACTCACTACATGCCCTGTTAATTGCTTACCACCGCTTAGAAGCGCTATTTTAGCTTCTTGATCAGGATAAATAAGCGGTATTTTACTCTCTTCAAAGTAACCCGTTACGTAAAATGAATCTGACTGCACGATAGCAAACACAGGTGTGCCTTGAGCTACATAGTTACCTTGGCGTAAATTCAGATTAATTATTTGTCCCGATGCAGGCGCAACAATTTTAGTTCTATCAACATTTAATTGCGCAATTGTTTGCTCTGTTTTAGCTAGGTTATAATTTGCCTCAGCAATTTTAGTATTGATACGTGTTGATTCTAGCGTTTCTTCACTTATTGCCTGTTGAGTGTTTAGCTCAACACGTCTTTCGTATTTATGTTTAGCAAGCTCCCATGTATATAGCGTATTTTCTGTATTGGCTTTACTTTTATCAAGCGCTGCTTGGTAACGCTTTTGATCGACATTAAAAAGTACTTCGCCTTTTTGTACGTTTTGACCATCTTTAATGTTTAAAGCAGTCACCCAACCCGACACGTCTGGAGCAACTGTAACTATGTCTGCTCGAATGCGACCGTCGCGCGTCCAAGGAGTATGCATGTAGTCAGTCCATACCCAACGCCCAGCAAAAACCGCAGCTATAACAACCAAGATAGTAAAAGTAATACGCAGATATTTAATCATTCAATTTATCTTCCACTTAGTAAATAGACGGCCAGTGCCAAGTAACAAACAAATAGTGACACTTCAAACCAAGCCACTTTCCAAATACGGTCATGCCAATCTAGTCGATGCAAAGCAAAACGAGTCAGCGCTGTTAAAATAAACGCAATTGGGAAATAAACAATCAGCGGGCTAAACTCTAATCCCCCTAGCACGACTGCTTGAAACATAATAAATATCCTAATGTTATTTAAAGCGGTGATAAAAGCTGTAAAACCTAAATAAATTTACATCCCTACTACTCTTACAATCTATTATTTTGGCATATAAATCAATTAGCTTAATTGTACGTAGGTGTGCTTAATACATAATTAATGCCATTACATTTAAGCAGCATTAACTATGTATAGTAGCTAAATCGCATATTAAAAAGCTAAAGATCCCAGTTACCAGCCAAATAAATAAAACCAGCGAGGTTTATTTATAAAAAAGTATTAGAGTATTTAACTCAAGACTTAAAACGCCTATTTATAGCTGTTTACAGAAGGGTGAGATAATTATAAACATTGAATTTTGCACTAAAAATGGGTAAATTAACAAAAAAACAACATGGATATAATTTTAATGGAATCAATACACCCTACCCCATCTGAAACAACCCCACCAATAAATGAGCCTGCTGAACCAATTTTTAGCGGAAAAGTGCAGTTTAGTGGTAAAGGCGGTGAGTTTTTTGGAATTTGGATTGTAAATATATTACTTAGCGTTATTACGCTTGGCATATACTCAGCGTGGGCTAAAGTACGTACGCATCGCTATTTTTACGGCCACACCCGCATAGATGGTCATAGTTTTGACTACCTAGCAACGCCAATACAAATTTTAAAAGGTCGGATTTTAGCGGTTATTGTATTTTTTATTTATACATTCTCTATTAGCTTTATGCCTATTTTAGGCCTGTTTATTGCTCTTGGTTTTATCTTTTTAATGCCATGGATTATTAACCAAGGTTTACGTTTTAATCTGCGTATGACCCGCCATCGTAATGTTCGCTTTGCTTTTAAAGGCAGCTATGGCGAAGCCTTTGTTAACTTTATACTATTACCTATTGCCAGCATATTTACGCTTTATTTATTAATGCCTTACGTTATAAAACGTATTGATAGCTATATACATAGCAATATTAGTTACGGTGACAAACCGCTTACTGTAAATCTAAAAGGCGAAACCTATTACCTAACAGCGCTTATTTGCTTTGTAGTGAGCTCTATCACCATGGTGGTATTTATGGGGATTTTAGGATTATTTGGCCTCAACTTAGTAGATATTGAAAACCAACAAAATTTAGAAAACTCTGCAGCTATGGTTATGCTTCCTATCTTTATGATGATTGCCTATGTGCTAATGATTGCCATTGTTTCTGCTGTATGGCACGCCGCTATTAGAAATCACATTTTTGATAACAGCCATTTTGAAGGCATTGCTACATTTAAATCTGAGCTAAAACCAATTCCTTTCGCTGTTTTACTACTCACTAACATGTTGGCTATTGTGTTTTCTTTAGGGCTTGCATACCCATGGACAAAAGTACGTACATCAAAAATGCTCGCTGATGTAACTAACGTCACTATTTATCCTGGTGCATTAAGCCTAATCGATACCGCGCAAGAGCAGCAATCATCATTTGCTGAGGAAGCTGCAAACGTATTTGATATTGACCTTTCTCTAACTTAAGAGCTCACTATGCATGTAAAGGGACATTTTTTCCCCATCGCGTCGAGTAACTATCAAGTGTGTGTTGCAACTATTAGCGACACACACATTGAAGTTATCAACGATGAACACGTTATAGCTCGCCACGCAATCTCAAGTCTAAAATTAAGTTCGGGGATGGCAGGACTTGCTGACGAACTAAACTTTGAAGATGGCAGTCGTTTTATTCCTCAAGATGTAAGTTACAGATGGCCATTTAAAGAAAATAACCATCACATAATGGAGCGCCTTGAAAAAAGTAAATGGGCAATTTTAGCCGCAGTCATATTTACACCACTTTTTATGTGGTTAGTACTTTATAAAGCGGTACCGGCCATTGCTGTTTACAGTGTTGATACCTTGCCACGAAATGTTGTGGAACAAATGGGGGAGCAAAGCTTTACACTAATTAAAAAGATTGCGCTTGACCCAAGCGAGCTGCCCGCAGAGCAACAAGCTAAAGTACAAGCGCATTTTACAAGTATGCTTAATGCGTTATCGCTTGATCAATCGATTTATAGATTATCGTTTTATAAATCAGACAGCTTTGGTGCTAACGCGTTTGCACTACCCCATGGTCGTATCGTGGTCACAGATGATTTAGCAAATTTACTTGCCGATAAACCCAATGCACTAAAAGCGGTATTGCTACACGAGATGGGCCATGTAGTCCACCAGCATAGCGTACGTATTACAGCACAATCTGCCGCAAGTACGATTGTGCTAGCGGTTGTATTTGGTGATTTAGAAGGGGTTGCAGAGGTTGCATTAGGTACGGGTGCATCGTTTGCTCAGCAAGGGTTTTCACGAGATATGGAACGCGAGGCAGATACCTTTGCACTCATTCAATTAGAGTCGCTTGGGTATTCGAGTAATGATTTTGCTGATGCAATAGAAGCGCTGCAAGAAAGCCATACCAGCGAAAACGAACACCTAGAAAAAGTAAATGACTTTTTAGAGTACTTATCTAGCCACCCAAGTGCACAAGAGCGTATTGACAATGCTAGGAAATAATCGCGGTTATATTCAACTTGCTCGCTACATAGTGAGTTTAAGTTGGATATATCATGGCTTTTTTCCAAAGCTTTATCATATAGCACCTCTTGAAAAATTAATGACTGGCAGTGCTGGTTTTTCAGCAGAAGTGTCTGACTTAATTACACGTTCGGCGGGTGTTGGCGAAATTATATTTGGATTGTGTTTATTTGTGTTTTATAAAAATAAACACCTAGTAATTTTAAATATTTTAGCATTAATTGGCCTTTTACTCGCTGTAGTTGCAATGCAGCCACAATTACTTATTGAAGCATTTAACCCTGTTACTACTAACCTGCCTCTTATTGGGCTAAGCGTTATTTGGTTAAAGGAAATTAAGCTGCTGAATAATCGATACCTCTAACTAAAAAAGGGTATGCCTGCGCATACCCTTTTTTGTAGTATTTAATTTGTAAAATTAGTACTTATTTTTATGCGTCCACAAATGCAGTAATTCGCTCGCAATGGTTGCTGCGGCAATAGCGGTAAGCTCACTTTGGTCGTACGAAGGTGATACTTCTACCACATCCATACCTACCATGTTTATGCCTTTTAGCGCACGCAGTACTTTAAGTACTTTATCTGACGTTAAACCACCGCACACAGGAGTGCCTGTACCAGGCGCAAACGCAGGGTCTAAACAATCAATATCAAACGTTAAGTAAACAGGTAGGTCACCTACTCGTTCAAGTATTTGCGCTGCAATATCATTTGCATGTAAATCGTTGGCTTGCATTGCATCAATCACAGCAAACTCATGTTTGCTTTGATCAAAGTCGGTACGAATACCTATTTGTATACTGTGTTCAACATCAATTAGCCCTTCCATTGGCGCATGATAAAACATAGTGCCGTGATCAAATCGCGAGCCGTTGCTATAGGTATCTGTGTGCGCATCAAAGTGCACTAACGCCATTTTGCCATGTATTTTTGCGTGAGCGCGTAACAGCGGAAGCGTCACAAAGTGATCGCCCCCTAAACCTAATAGCGTTTTACCTTGGCGAAGTATTTGCTCAGCAGCCATTTCAAGTTGCGCAGTAAAATATTCAGGGTCGCCAACAGGGTAAGTAAAATCCCCTGCGTCTGCCACTTTTAAGCGCTCAAACAACGGGAACGTCCACGGGTACTTAGTGTCTTCCCATGCTAAATGAACCGACGCACGACGAATCGCATCAGGACCTAAACGTGCACCAGGGCGACCCGATGTCGCTAAATCAAACGGTAAGCCTAAAACGACTACGTCTGCATCAATTGCATTAATATTTTGCACCATAGGACGACGTAAAAACGTCATCCCATTTGAGTACAATGAGTGATCTGCGTGACCAAACAAAGTCGACATTGCTTATAACTCTTCTAAATAAGTGTAGCCATCAAGGCCGCTTTGCAACTCGTCTAAAACGCTTTGCTGTTCGTGTTTTTCAATTTTAGTGCTTACTAACTGCTCGTATGATTGCTGAAAACTTTCAACATCTAAATGTACATAGCGCATCATATCGGCAACAGTGTCACCTTGGTTTATCTCGGTAATACTTGCAACGCCTTGCTCATCCATATTAACAATTGCGCTGTGCGTATCGCCAAACAAGTTATGCATGTCACCTAAAATTTCTTGATAAGCACCCACCAAGAAAAAGCCCATTAAATAAGGTTTATCAGCGCTAAACTCTGGTACAGGTAGTGTGCTTTCAATGCCTTGTCCATCTACGTAATGCTCAAGTGCACCGTCTGAATCACAGGTTATATCAAGTAATACAGCACGTTTTTTTGGTGCTTCAGTTAAGCCACTTAATGGCAATACCGGAAACACTTGATCAATGCCCCATGCGTCTGGAAGCGATTGAAATAACGAAAAGTTTACAAAAAACTTATCGGCTAAACGTACGTTTAACTCGTCAATAATAGGACGATGAAAACGGTTTTTGTTATCCATGTGCTTGTTAAGTTCATAACAAATACGAATATTAATTTGTTCAGCCCACGCACGCTGCGCTAAGTCTAATAAACCGAGTGCAAATTGGTTATGCGCTTCAGCTAAATCACCTTGGCTGTCGTGATAAATTTCAATTAATGCACGGTCATCCGTTAAATCAGTTAATTGTACAAACGATGCCCACATGTTTTTTAATAACAGGGGTGCATCTGCCGCTGGCGCTACTAACTCTTCTGGCGTGTAGCTTTCAGTACCAATAACATTGGAAATAAGCACAGCATGATGCGCTGTAAGCGCACGACCCGACTCAGAAATAATAGTCGGCATTGGTTGCTCATATTGCTTACATGTATCACCAATGGTGTACACAATGTTATTTGCATATTCAGCTAAGCTGTAATTCATAGAGTTATGCGACTGGCTACGTGTGCCGTCGTAATCAACAGCCAAACCGCCACCTACATCAAGGCAATCAATTTCTGCGCCTAATTTACGTAGCTCACAGTAAAAACGCGCAGCTTCGCTTACACCTAAACGTACGTCACGAATGTTCGCCATTTGTGAGCCTAAGTGAAAATGTACTAGCTGAAGTAAATCAAGCTGGTTTGCGTCTTTTAAACGATTAACTACATGCAAAACTTGCGATGCAGATAAACCAAATTTTGATTTTTCGCCGCCACTCGCTTGCCATTTACCTTTACCTTGCGACGCTAAACGTACACGAATACCAATGCGTGGTTTTACGTTAAGCTCTTTTGCTTGGCTAAGCACCATGTCTAGCTCAGAAAGCTTTTCAAGTACGATATACACTTTATGACCTAGCTTTTCGCCAATAAGTGCTAAACGTACGTATTCTTTATCTTTGTAGCCATTACATACAATAACGGCGCTGGTTTTTTCAGCCAATGCTAATACTGTAAGTAGTTCAGGCTTGCTGCCTGCTTCTAAACCAAGTTGCTTTTTTTCTACTTGTGCTTGGCTTGCTACTATTTCCTCAACCACTTCACGTTGTTGGTTTACTTTTATTGGGTAAACTAATAGGTAGTCTTTAGGGTAACCATAGTTTTCAATCGCAGTATTAAATGCGCCGCATAAGCTGTGTACACGATGGTGTAAAATTTGCGGAAAACGAACTAAAGCAGGTAAGCTTAAACCTTTATCTTGTAGTTGCTTTGCGATATCTGTTAATGCAATGGTTTGCTCTGGGGCATGAGCCTTGGGCGCAACATACACATCACCTTGATCATTAATACCAAAAAAACCTTGGCTCCAATGACGAACATTGTAGCTCGTACGAGCTTGTTCTAGTGATGTTGTTTCTTTCATTTATCTTTCTCTTTTATTTAATTAATTAGTGCCAACTCGGCTAGTGCCGCGCATTAAAAGAAAAATAGAGATCTAAGTCCAACAAGTATTTTTACTCGTAACGAGTGATTTCTAATATTAACAAAACAACCAATCACGCATTGCCCTCCAGCGTATATAAAATAGGACTTTGATGATTATTAAAGATAAGAAAAGCTGTAAAAAATGGCTGTTTTTAAATGACTCTTTATAAATTTTATTAGCAAAAATGAGTTACCCTATTCAATAAAACTAATCTGGAGTTACTTTGGTAATAGAATCTGCTTTTGAAGAATTAGAACCGAGTGTTCTACACGCTTCATATTACTCATAGTTTAGCCAACGTGTTGTGTTTAAGTAATACCTATGCATTTTTAAAATTGAATATAATCTGCACTTCTAAAACGCTCAGCATAACATCCACCAGCTTCAATAGTTGCTTAGCGCATATGTAGCGTTAGGTATTGCCTGTCGTATTGAAGTTGTTATATTTTATTGGCAGTTTGAAAATAATCGAGATAGGACTTTAAATAGCACTAGGGTGTGTTTATCTTTGGAGGTAGAAATTGCAGCTGTGCATTTGGTTTTTAGCCAAGACAGGGCCTATATGTGTTTTCCCCTATAAATAGGCGCTTTTTATTTATTGAGTATGAGCCAGCTATGCACTTTTTGGTGCGAACATAATTATAGCCATACCTAGTAGTGCAACTAAACCACCAATAATATCCCACATAGTAAGCTTTACGCCATCAACAACCCATAACCATAATAGCGCAACACAAATATATACGCCGCCATAAGCTGCATACACGCGCCCTGCTGCAGTAGGATGTAAAGATAGCAACCATGCAAATAGTGCCAAACTTAAAGCCGCAGGAATTAAAAGTAAAATGCTTTTATCTTGCTTAAGCCAAAGGTAAGGCAAATAACAACCCACTATTTCTGCTAAGGCTGTAATAGTAAAAAGTGCGATTGTTTTTAGTTCAAACATAATGCTCCACGCTAATATAACAAGCATAACAATCTATATAAATTGTTATGCTTAGTATTCGTTATGAATCTGCGTTGTTATTCGCTAAGCGCCATGGTGGCAAGTTTCATTGTGCTTTCAAACGACTTAGTGCCCGCTATAAATAAGCCATTGTGACAGAACACAGCGTCGTCAATACCGGTTTCATCTATAAACGCTTGATCAGATAAACCTGACCATGCTTTAGGAAGCGGTTTTCTATCTTCAAACGAGCCAGGCTCAACGGGTACTGTTTGTAATATCCATTGCCCAGAATGCGATGGGTAAACCATGTATAGCGCATCGCTTGATAAAATATGCACTGTTTTTTTCCACGGGGTGTATTTTTCAAGCACTATAACTCTGGCATCTTCTGCATTTTCAATTGCTTTAGCAACAATTGCTTTTGCATTTACACTACCGTGAGCTGAGGCGATAAAACGAATGAGCATGCGAGCTGCAAATTCAACAGCTTCATCAAAACAGGTATCAAAGTTACTCTCTTCTTCCCACGTAGGGTTAAACATTGAGATTGTTTGGCTCAAGCTTATTCCCTTTGATACACCTTCAACATGACCACAATCAATGGCATCAATGGTTGAAACTAAGCCTGAATCCACTCTATCAGCCACGGCTTGGTTATCATCACACAGCGCTAAGCCGTATTTTTTCCACACTAAACCAAATGATGAAAAAGGAATGCCATTTTCTCGCTCGCCTGCACCACCGCGTTGATGATGATCAAAGCGATTAGTTTCAGGATCGTATTCGCCACCTACATCAATTACAAAGTCGGCACTCTCTATAAGCGCTTTATCGCGAGTACGTACCAGTTTAAACGTTGGCAAAACATGTTTAAGTACCGCAATACTAAAAACGTCATCTGCATGAAAATTACCATTGTGGGTTACTACTGTTATTTCGCTCATTTGTTTATTGCTACTTTTAGAAAAGATAAAAATTCTCGCTTTGTAAGTTAGTCACTAATTATCGAGGCAGATTTTATACGAAGACAGGTGTTAAAAACAGTGAAGTATTTTTTGCATCACTATAAAAGCTGCTTTTATAGTTAATAGCTTGAGTATGACTTTTATTACAAGGTAATAATGAGGCCAGATATTTACGACACATTAAGCTTTAACATGTCGTAGCGTTAATAAGCTTATTGGCTAAGCCCTAACTCCATAAATACACTTTGTGGATTATCTACATATGAGCCAAAACTGCTACAGCGTTTAAAGCCTAAATTTTCATATAAATTGATTGATTTTATTTGTTTTGGACCTGTTTCTAAACGTATTAACGGGATTTGCTTTTCGCCAGCTTGATGTAATAAAATCTGCATAATACGTCTTGATAGCCCTTTACCACGATGACTTGGTTTTACATATAAACGTCTTATTTCGCCATAAGGCTGAGTATCAAATTTCTCTACAATCGCACCACAGGCAATAATACCTTCATCAGTTTTTAAACCAATAGCATACACATTAGGTAAGGTTAATTCGTTTAACTCCAGAGACTGCGCTGTAGCAACAGGGTATAAAGAATTTATAAGTCGGTCTATATCGTCAAATACATTTACTACATCGGGATCATTAGGGTTCAAATCGACTAACTGCATAAAGCTTCCATTCATTGTTATAAGTTTATTAAGCTTTAAATAATATATTCAAGCGGGCATAGCTTAGCATTGTTTAACCAAAAAATCTTTAGTCCTTATTTAGCATATAGTTTGAGGAATTTTAGCAGCTAGAAAAAGTAAAATGACCTTGCATATGGGAAGTTTTTGTTAGGTTATTACCAATTAGTAAACATTGGCCTTTAAGTAATTAAGCTCTGAGAGCATTTCCGTACCAAATTTGCTTAATTAAGTGATCTATTTTGAGATAAGAAAATCGTGTCGATAACAAGGCAGAATTTTTTAACACAGTTACCGCCAGATTTAATCCCTCTAATTGATTAAGTATTATTGCGGATTGCTATTAGCACTATGCCATTTTAAATAACGTTCTTTATCCATCGGCTTTGCAACTAAGTAGCCTTGCATAGTGTCAATATTCATTTTTTTAAGTAAGTCATACTGCTCTATTGTTTCTACGCCTTCTGCAACGACCACTAAGTTTAAGCTTTTTCCTAAACTGATAATTGTTTGCGCGATATTAAAGCCAATCTCATTATCTAAAATTTTATCAATAAAGCTTTTATCTATTTTTAATTCTTTAACAGGAAACGCACTTAAGTAAGCTAAGCAAGAGTATCCAGTTCCAAAATCGTCAATCGAAAATAAAAAGCCAGCCGCAATGAGCTCTTTCATTTGCCTAATTGTATAATCTATATCACTAGAGAGCATTGACTCGGTTATTTCTAACTTAATTTGTGATGCTCGAATATCAAATTCATTGATAGTGTTGAACAGCTCACCTTTTAAATTTGATGAATTGAACTGACTTTGACTAATATTAATTGAAACACTAAACGAGTCGTCAATGATAGCGCTTGCTTTAAGCTCGTTAATTAAAATACATATATCATGCAAAACAATATTTTGTAGTTTTTGAATAAGTCCGTATTGCTCTGCAATAGGTATAAATTCGTTTGCTGTTATCAGCCCTCTTTGAGGGTGGTCCCATCTAATAAGTGCTTCAGCACCAACAACATCACCCTGCGTATTAACTTGTGGCTGAAAGTAAGCACAAAACTCATTAGATGCAATTGCTCTCACTATGTCGGTTTCTAGCTCTGTTTGCTTTTCAAGTAGTGTTTGCAAGGCTGGATCGTAAAAGCTGCTGCTATTACCTCCTTTATTTTTAGAACGATACATAGCAGTATCTGCAAATTTTAATATATTGTCAGCCTGTGCATTTACGCTATCAATTAGGCAAATACCTATGCTACAACTTACTTGAAATGCAAGGTTGCCCACTTCAAACTTATCATGAAAAGCTCTTTGAATTTCTTTAGCAACGGCTTTACATTCTAGGATTGCTTGCTTTGTATCTTGCCCTATGTGTTTGAGTAAAATAATAAATTCATCACCACCCGCTCTGGCCAGTGTATCTGAGCCTTTTATTATTGCGCTTAACCTTTTTGATAACTCTACAAGTACTTCATCACCCGCACTGTGCCCTAACGAGTCATTAATACGCTTAAAGTTATCTAGGTCTAAAAATAATAATGCCCCTATATTTTTATTACGCTTAACACTCTCTACACACGCGCTTAATCTGTCGCTAAGCATTCTTCTATTTGGAAGGTTAGTTAATGGATCGTAAAAGGCGAGTTTATGAACTTCTTGCTCAGCCTTTTTCTTTATTGAAATATCTCTGGCCATCCATACTACATGTCTTTTTGTAGGACTATTGGGGTTGTAATGATCTAAAGCGGCAGCTCGTCCCTCAAAAACTATACTTCCTTTTGGCACATCTAATTCATATTCAAAAATTTGCATCTCGTTAGTCGATAGAGTTGTTTCGATGACATCCATTATCATCTTCGCATCTTTTTGAGGAAGCAGGTCTTTAACATTTTCACCAATAAGATCCGTGGTCGAATCAAGCAGTAACTCATTAGAGGTACCATAAACATCGGTATATGTGCCATCTTCACTTAAAATGAGGATGAGATCGGGCATTACTTTGGTGAAGGCTTTAAATTTTTCATTACTGTGCTGTAAATTAACGACAAGCTGTTTTGCCTTCTCAAATTCGTTACTTTTCTCAAGAGCGATACTTGAAAAGTGCACAAAAAAATCTATTAATTCTAAATCTTGCTCTGATGGGGTTTTAGGTGTGCTGTGATAGATAGCAAAGGTGCCTAACAAATCAGCTTGAGTTGAAAAAATAGGTGTTGACCAACATGACCTAAGATCAAACTTTAGCGCTAAATCTTTAAAGTCCTCCCATAGCGGTGAGATTTCAATATTTTCTACAATTATGCGCGATTTCGAAAATGCAGCAGTACCACAAGAGCCCACTTTTGGCCCTATGTGAACCCCATTAAGCAAACTACAGTACTCTGGGTGAATATTAGGGGCTGCGCAATGAAAAAGCTGCTGGCCTTTAACTGATAAAATGGAACACCTAGCAGATTCATCATCAATAATCTGCTCTATTGATAAACAAATTTCAGTAAGCACCTCATTTAAAGGTACCCCTAATGCAATTTTAGATAAAATGCCTTGCTGGTGAGATAATAACTTTTTTAACCTATCCGTACCCATTTTCACTTGCTCGCATTATTTATACATATTGATACAACAAAAAGCCTCTGGTAGATGCTTTTTTTCTACGTAGTAAAGTTCAGTATAGTCATGATTAGTAAGTTCATTCTTTTATTAATAAAAAAACTAACCGGGTCTACATTGATTAATCATAATTGCATATTACTAAACACCTGTAGTTACTATATAACCAAAACCGCAACATTAAAGCTAACACTTTGTTACTTAAAATTACTGTTCAAAATTATTAAGCTATTTATACTATAACTAATGGTAAATATTTTTTGAGGTTACAGTGCAGATCACACAAGGTATGGAATATTTTTTTTCGGGATTTAAATTAATTAGCCAAAAAGGGTTAAAGCGCTTTGTACTTATCCCGCTTTTAATTAATGTTCTGCTATTTGGTAGTTCGTTGTTTTTCTTATTTGGATGGCTAAGTGATAGCTTTAGCTACATCAGTAACATGCTACCAGAATGGTTAAGCTGGCTTGAATGGCTAATGTGGCCAATTGCTGTATTAGTCGTATTATTTAGCTACAGTATGCTATTTACTATAATCACTAATTTTATTGCAGCCCCATTCAATGCTTTATTAAGCGAAAAAGTTGAGCTTTATTTAACGGGTCAAAAAATTAACGATGATGGTTTTTCCGAATTAGTTAAAGATGTACCTAGAATGCTTGCCCGTGAGTGGACAAAGCTGTGCTATTACCTTCCTCGCGCTATTGGTTTTTTCATACTACTTTGGGTTTTACCTGTCATTGGCCAAATACTATGGGTTTTGTTTACCTGTTGGATGTACGCAGTACAATACGAAGACTATGCGTTCGATAACCATAAAATTGGCTTTAAACAGATGAAAGACGATTTAAAATCTAAGCAAGGTTTATCATACGGGTTTGGTTTTGCTGTTATGTTATTAACGGCTATACCATTTATAAACTTAATCGTTATGCCCGTTGCAGTGTGTGGTGCAACACGTTTGTGGGTCGATAATTATCGACCAAAATACCGTAGTTAATTAAGAGGTAGCTGACTTTTCAATATTCAAAGGTCACCCGTACCCGAGATTAAAAAAGCACCTAAGGTGCTTTTTTAATCTATTTTTAAAGCAATAAACTCAATCGATGCACGCCTTGGTAATGCGACACCTTGTTTATCTACTTCTTCAAATTTTTTAATCAAAATACTAAAGCGCTGATTGTTAAAATTAACGGCTGTAACTTCACCAATTTTTATACTGTAGTTTTGCTGCTGATCAAACAGCTTTAGTGTTCGCCCTTTTATACGCTCTACGAATAAGTAAGGTGTTTGGTCTGGCATCTTTAAACGGATAACATTGATTTTACTTAACTCATGTACCGCCACCCAATTTTGACTCTGCATTAACGTATTATAACTACTAATGCCTTCAGGCTGATAAACAACATCTTGGCTTATAACGCATGTCTTACAGCCCTTTACTGATTCAACTCGCCAGTCAACAGCTGTATTTTTGTAATATAAATTGTCGTTTTTTAGTAACCATTCACGTGCATTGTTAGTATCGCTACACGCTATTAGTAAGCTTAAAAAACTACTACAAACAATAAACTTAATACTTAACCCTAGTTTCATATTAATGCTCTTTAATTGCTTTTAACTCAGCAATAATTGCACTACTTGGCTGCGCTTCTTTTATATAACTGGGCAGCGTTTCAATATTAGTAGGTGAGCTTTGTAAATTATACACCTTACTATTATTAGTATTTGGCACGCCAAATCGATTACCTGCACTTTGCATATAAAACTGCAAATTAAGCATGCTCCACTCATCTACATCACTAAGTATTGATATTGTATTATCTTGGTTAGTATCAAAGCTGGTTAAGCTTTCGGTGTTAATTGCATTACAGTTAAAATCAACAGGTAGTGAGCCATTTCGATTTACCCCCTGTGCTTCAAGTATTGTGCTCTCATTTAAATCTGCTGAACTACCACTTGAATAATCAATAATAAAATCATCTGTAGAGCCTAAATGACTATTAGTATTTGGTGTAATATCGCAGCTAGCATTGCCGGGATAAAAACGCTCATAATAACGATCGCCTTCGTTATTACCTATTGTTGATAAACCCGCTAATTGATATAAATAATTCATAGAGCTTAAATGATTAGGCTTAAAGTTAACCTCTTCATCGCCACCATGGTATAAGCCTAAGTTATGGCCTAGCTCATGAAAGATAGTTGATGCTTGATAATTATAAGTTACATTGGTTGCTATTTGCGTATCGAGCGTTAAGCCCCAGCCGCCCATAGTTACCATTAAATCATTACCGCTGATCTCAGCAATACCCGACCCACTAATACTGCCATCTTCATTTCCACTACTTGCCATTAATAAGTAATGAAAAATGGGTCTGCGGGTTATATCGGTATATTCCATTTTATAAGCAAACAAATTAGGGCTACTTAAATCGTACTCAAACGGAGTATAACTATTAAAAGGGACAACATTTCCGCCACCTAAATCAAAGTTTTGCGGCGCAATATCGCTATTTTGATCAAATAAGTCACCTACATCAAAATGAACGGTATAGCCTTTACTTGCAAATACACTAACAATTTTTTCAAGTGCTGTTCGATGAGGCGTTATTCCAACATCACTACTATCCATATAATCTATTTCAATAAATATATCTTTTTGTGAAGTACGCGCTCCCCATTCATATAAAGGCAGCCCACCAAATGTTGCCCCCTCTACCTCTGCGCAATCTGGAATACCGTCTTCATCATCATCTATTGAGCAAGATATATCGTTAGGCCCTGCCGGAGTATTGAATACTGAGTAGTTCCAGTCTGTATTTTGGTTAGTATCGGTTGCGCCGAGCGTACGCTTTAAGCTGGCGCCCTGCTCTGGCAGTATTTGTGCAGCATTTTCGCCTTGCCACTGCGAGGCAGTTACAGGCTCTTGGGTTGAATTTCCAAACTTAACAAAGTCGATAGTTTGTGTACCCGCACTATTAAGTAATTCTGCAAAACCATTTATGTACCAATAAGGCCTAATTTGATCATTCGCACCACCAACAAGCACAAGCTTAGTGTTATTTAATGACGCACTTGCTAAAAAATCATCGCCAAAGCGGCTTTGTAAAATAATATAGGCGCCATTTAAAAGCTCTTTATTAGGCAACGTAAATATTTGCTCATCACTCAACGTACTATCAGACATATTAATACTGCGAGCTTTAAGAGAGTAGTCTTGTAAATTTACTGTCGCACCGGTGCCGTTATAAAGTTCAATCCAAGGTAAGTCATTACTAAATTGCACAGATGAAAGCTCTGTTATTTTTATATCTTGGCTAGAAGTTGTAAATGAGGTGGCAGTTTGCGCCAAAATAGTTGTGCTATCAAAATTAGCTAAATCAGCTGTAACACGAACAATATATTGAGTGTCTTCATCAAAGCTTGCGCTTAAATTTACAGTATGAAAATAAGTACTTGTGTCGCTGGTAGTACCCGACAAACTTTCAATAGTTAAGGCCAAGCAAGTAGTAAAATTATCTGCTGACACTTGTACGCTTCCAGTACAAGTACCACTACTAGAGTTAACGGCTAAAGTACTCACGAGCATAATATCTGAAAATGTAATGCTAACAGGGCTATCTACAAATACTGGTTCATTACTATTTTGGGGCGTTACATTACTAATTGTAGCGGGCGTTGAATCAACAACGGTAACACTCAGTACAAATTCAGTTGTGTCTTTTGTATCAGTCGCCGTTAACGTATAGCTTTGTGGAGTGATACTGTTTGCAGGAGGTGTGTAACTAAAACGTAAGGCTTGAGCGTCAATAACACTGATTTGCGCACCATTTAAATCATCACCAAAGTCAATCTGTACGCTATCGTTATCAGCGTCGCTAACCACTAAACTAAATTCTGTGGCTTGGTTATATTGCACTTTTATATTTACATCATCGGCAGCCGGTGGATTATTTGGGGCTAATATTACAACTATTTTCTGGGCGCTATTTGTAGCGTTATCGTCATCGGTAACAGTTACTACAAACGTTACATTGGTATTTTGCGCAACAGTGGGCGCATTAAAGCTAATACTTGTTTCTGTTTGGGTAAATTCAACTACAGGGCCACTTGTTTGCTGCCAGGTTATGTTATTAATACTACCATCGCTGTCTTGTGCATCTGCAACTAGGGTTACACTGTCATCTTTTTCAGCTTCTTCTGGGCCTGTAACAATGACTGTTGGCGTGCTATTTACTTGATTAATTAAAACCGTTTTACTCGCTTGAGCGCTTTTACCGGCATTGTCAGTTACGGTTACGCTAAAGCCTAGCGTTGTATTTTCAGATACATTGGGGGCAGTAAAACTAAGTACACCATCTGACTGGCTAAAATCAACATTATCTCCCGCAGACTGAATCCAACTAATAGTGCTTATGGTTCCATCTGTATCTTGAGCGTTAGCAACTAAGCTTACTTGTGTGTTAGCAAGTGCACTACTTGGGCCTGTAATATTAACTGTAGGTGCATTATTTTGAGAAGTGATAGTGCCTGAAAATACTTGTTGTGCAGTAGCACCTGAATTATCAGTAACAGTAACTGAAAAACTAAAGGTCGTGTCAGTGGTTACACTCGGTGCAGTAGCTGTAAGCGTATTGCCATTAACAATAAATGTAAATTCAGGACCACTAAGTTGTTGCCATTGATAATTGGCTATTTGCCCGTCACTATCACTTGCAAGCGCAGTAATAGTAAACGATTGGTTAGAGACAATAAAGTTACTACTAACAGAGAGCGTAACACTGGGCGCAGCGTTACCAGAGGGCGTAGTTGAATCACTACCTTCTCCGCCGCCGCCACAACCTGTGATTAAAAGTGATAAAAAAAGTAAACTTAGCCATTTATTAATATTGTTTTTTACCACTTTTAGCCTCTACATATTAACTATACAAATTTTGTGGCACCTTAGTAACGTTTAAATGAACGGTTATTTCCTCACGATCATGATAGAGATGTTTAGCTTGTAACTCGTAATTAATGCTATGTTTCTCAAGCTCTTTTCTTATCATCGAAAGACATTCATAAACACTATCAAAGCGTTTTTTCATAGGTAGTTTTAAGTTAAATATAAACTCTTTTGCGTATGCATTTACTGCCCAGTCAATCATTAGCGTAGTCACTTTGGTTGGTTTTTCCACCATATCGCACACTAACCAAGTAATATTTCTTTTTTCTGGGCGATATTTAAAACCATCTGCTCTAAAATGTTTAACTTGCCCCGTTTGCATTAAATCGTCATTCATTGGGCCGTTATCAATCGCACTTACAAACATACCACGGCGTACAAGCTGATAAGTCCAACCACCCGGGCATGCACCTAAATCAACACTGCGCATACCTGCTGCCACGCGTGATTCACGTTGTTGCTCAGGAATAAATACATTAAACGCTTCGTCGAGTTTTAACGTTGAACGACTCGGTGCATCGCTTGGCATACGAAGGCGTAAAATACCCATGAAAAATGGAGAATTATTAAAGCTATACGAGTAACCAACATAAGCCGTATTGTTTGTTAAAAACATGACATGCATTACTGGGCGGTTTGCTTTTGGCTCACGCAGTACTGTATTTTGTTTTTCGAGGGCTTTTTTAAGCGGCGTTGATATTTTTTTACAGAACGTTAAAAGCTCTTTGCCTTCATTTGTATCTGGCGTTTCTACGCGCAGTTCTGAGCACAATGTAAAATCTTTAGCAGCTTCAACTACTGCACTTACACGGTCCTCTACTGGCATGTTTTCAAGTAATGTACCGGCAAACCATTGGCGTGCAAACACCATATTTTTAAAATCGACTTTTTTGATTATTTCGTCGCTGTGATGCGCTTCAAAACATTCGTAAACAACATAACCTGTATTTGGCTTTGCTTTTACATACCCTGCAAAACCCTGCTCTGCAGCATGAAACGTTATTTCAGCAGCGGCATCGCTTTCAAAACCACTACGACAATAAATCACAACACTAGACATATTAACCCTTAAACTCTTTAAAACTTAAATCGTGCGACTTGCACTAAAATAACAATCCAACCAATAATAAAGCACAATCCACCAAGCGGTGTTATCGGCCCTAGCCACTTCATATCTGTTAGAGCGAGTAAATATAAACTGCCACTAAAAAGTAGTGTGCCCGTTATAAAAAAACCACCAGCCCAACTCAGGTTTATGCCCCATTTGATTAAAATAGCCACCGCAATAAGTGCAAGGCCATGCACCATTTGATACTCAGCAGCTGTTTTAAAAACCCCTAATGAATACTCCGATAAACGGCTTTTTAAACCATGGGCAGCAAATGCACCTAACATAACCGAGAGCATACAAAAAATACTGCCGGTCATTAAAAATAATTTAATCATCTAATCCCCTAATCGAGTCTTAACACATCTCTACTTGTTGCTTAATAAATTCAACGGCACTTAACGCTGCTGTTTCTCTATTTTGCAGTTCAGTTACGCCACTTTTTTTACGTGGTTTTAATGAATGATCGCCATCAGTCAGCCATGTGAGTAAAGGCTGTTTTGGCATTTCCATAGTAAGCAGTTCTTCACGTGTACCAAATGTATCTCGCTCGCCCTGTAATACTAAAAAAGGGCAAACAATATCAGCAAAATGATCGGTGCGTAACTTTTCTGGCTTACCCGGCGGATGAAATGGATAACCAAATGCAATAACACCCGAAAGTCTTTGCTCTGTGCTGCACGCAAGCATTGATGCCATGCGTCCGCCCATCGATTTACCGCCTATAAATAACGGTAAATCTGGCTGCGCCTGCCCAAGCACTTGCTCATAATGAGTAAGTAGCTTTGGCGCTCGCTCTGGAGGCCTACGTTTATTAGTTTGTTTAGCAATTTGCATATATTCAAAATCAAATAAACCAACATCAACACCTTGCTCGCTTATTAATTTTGCCATATGTTGCATAAAGTCAGAATCGCTACCAGCACCTGCACCATGCGCAAATATAAACTGTGCAATTGCAGGTTGTGCGGTGTTTTTAAACCATTCAATCATTATTAATACTCATGTTCTTGCTCATGCTCTACTAAGCTCAGCATCCACTCTTTAAACGAAACTATTTTACCAAGCTCTGTTTGCGATTCGCGAAGCACTAAGTAATATGCATTTTTACTTTCTAGACTGTGATTAAACGGAATAACCAAACGCCCTGCATCTATGTCGGGTTTAGCTAATACACTATTACCAATTGCCACACCTTGCCCATGTACTGCAGCTTGTAACACCATTGATGAGTGACTAAATATAGGCCCTTGATTTACCTGAATGTTACGCACGCCTGCAGTTTTCATCCACGTTTTCCAGTTTTTACGTGTGGTGTCATGCAATAAGGTGTGATGCGCTAAATCACTAGGTTGATCAAGCGGCTTTAATCCGCTTAATAACATAGGACTACAAAGTGGTACTAAATACTCGGTATGAAGTTTGTACGCTTGTACGCCATTCCAATGACCTCTTCCATAGTAAATAGCAATATCTACGTCATCAGTCAGTGAGTTTTCATCTTGATCTTGTGCTTTTATTCGCACGTCTATCTCTGGGTGTAACTCATTAAACAAACTCAAACGAGGCACTAACCACTGAATAGCAAAACTTGGTGTTAGACTAACTGTTAATGAGCCCTTAGCACCACGGGCTAATAGCTTTTCAGTTGCATCAATAAGCTGAGTAAAAATCTCTTTTATATCTAAAAAATAGCCTTGGCCTTCTTCAGTTAATAATAATGAGCGGTTTTTACGTAAAAACAACTTTAAACCTAAATGCTCTTCAAGTGTTTTTATTTGATGACTTACTGCCGCCTGCGTTACATAGAGCTCTTCTGCAGCCTTAGTAAAACTTAAATGACGCGCAGCCGCTTCAAAGGCTTTTAATGCGTTTAATGGAGGTACCCGTCTTGACATAATAACCAAGCTTAGAATTAGTTTTTCTTATGCGTGAGATTATATACATCATATAAGTTTGTGTATATTAAAGGCATAAAAAAAGCGACCTGAGTCGCTTTTTAATAAACATCATGCTTAATTATAAATCGCTTGCACTTGTATCAAGTGGGGCAAAGCTTTTAATTAAATCATCAACCGCTTTCATTTGCGTTAAGTATCCTTCTAACTTACTAAGCGCTAGCGCACATGGGCCATCACATTTAGCTTCGTTAGGGTTTGGATGCGCCTCAATAAATAAACCTGCAATACCTAGCGCCATACCGCTGCGTGCAAGCTCTGCTGCTTGTGCACGACGACCATCAGCAGAATCAGCTCGGCCACCAGGGCGCTGAAGAGCATGTGTTGCATCAAAAATAACAGGCGCCATTGCTTTCATGTCATCCATACCCAGCATATCAACCACTAGGTTGTTGTAACCAAAGCTAGAGCCACGCTCACAAAGTGCGATGTTATTATTACCCGCTTCATTAAATTTAGTAATGATATGGCGCATTTCATGCGGCGCTAAAAACTGTGGTTTTTTCACGTTAATAATTGCACCTGTTTTAGCCATCGCCACAACTAAATCTGTTTGACGTGCTAAAAAGGCTGGTAACTGAATTACATCAACAACTTCAGCAACAGGTGCTGCTTGATGCGGTTCGTGTACATCGGTAATAAGCGGTATGTTGAAAGTCTTTTTAATCTCTTCAAATATTTTTAAACCTTCTTCCATACCCGGACCACGGTACGAATTGATTGAAGAACGGTTAGCCTTATCAAATGACGCTTTAAATACATAAGGAATATTGAGTTTCGTCGTAACTTCTACGTAATGCTCTGCAACACGCATAGCTAAATCGCGAGATTCTAATACGTTAATACCACCGAACAATACAAACGGTTTGTTGTTTGCTAGTTCAATTTCATTGATTTTAATAATTTGGTCTTTCATTTAAATTCCTTACGGTGCAACTGCTTGCATCATTAATCCACAAATATAAGCCATATAAGTACCCACACCATAGCCCAGTACAGCTAACAGAACACCAACAGGCGCTAATGACGGATGAAACGCTGATGCTACAACAGGTGCAGACGCTGCACCGCCCACATTAGCCTGCGAGCCCACAGCCATATAAAATAACGGTGCTTTAATTAGTTTAGCTACTACTAACATTATGCTTGCATGCACTAGCATCCAAATTGCGCCAACTAAAAATAACCCAGGGTTATTAAAAATAGCGGTTACATTCATGTGCAAACCAATTGATGCGACTAAAATATATAAAAAGCTAGAGGCTACCTTTGAAGCGCCAAACGCTTCTATTTGTCTAACTTTAGTAAACGATAAGCCTATGCCAATCGTTGTTGATATAACAATTAGCCAAAAGAATTTACTGTTTAAGCTGTATTCTTTTGCCCACTCATAAGTAGTGCCAAAGTACGGACCTAAAAAGTCAGCACAAAAATGCGCTAAACCGGTTATACCAAATGCAATTGCAAGCAGCGTCATGTAATCGTTAAGAGTAGGAATACGCGCGTGTTCAGCATGATAGGCTTCAACACGTTTTTTTAAATCTTCAATTGCGCTTGTATCAGCACCCGTAGCAGCATCAATTTTTTTATGATTTGCTGCCATTAACAATAAAACAGCCATCCAAATATTCGCGACTATTACATCTACTGTAATCATTACAGAAAATATATCACCACCAACTTCAAACATCTCTTTCATTGATGCCTGGTTAGCACCACCGCCAATCCAGCTACCCGCAACGGTTGTCATACCGCGCCATACTGCATCGGGCCCATGACCACCAACAATACTTGGATCAAATGCACTCACTACTAAAATAGCTAATGGCCCACCAATAACAATGCCCAATGTACCCACTAAAAACATAATGAGCGCTTTAGGGCCTAAGTTAATAATAGCTTTTAAATCAATACTAATGGTAAGTAGTATTAAACAAGCAGGCAGTAAGTAGCGCGAAGCCACATAATAAACATTAGATTTATTACCATCTACAATACCAAAGGTATTTAATAACGAAGGTAAAAAGTAACACAGTAGTAAAGCAGGTACGTATTTATAAAATCGTTTTAAAGCTGGACGCTCACTGTTTGAGGTTTTAAAAATAACCCCCAAAATAACAGCAAGCAAACCAAGCACAACGGCATCATTTGTAATTAATGCGCTTTGAGTTTCAACCATAATTATTCCTATTCTTAATGGTGCGTTTTATTATTATCTTCTAGTTCTTCTATTTGGTGTTGAATAATCTCTATTGCAGGATCGTCCGGACACTCATCGACAAAAAACTGTAAATCATCACGTGCCATTTTAGGGCAACCGAGCTGATTTAATAAGTAACCTCTGTCGCGTCTCTCATACGGGTCGTCGCCTATTAGCTCCATTAGCATCTCTACACAGGTCAAAGCATGACCAAATTTGTTTTCGCTAATGAAAGACCATTTTTGCTGAGCTAAAAATAGCTTATATACTTCGTCATCAAAAATTAACTCTAAAGGCTCTTGTTCTTGCCCATCATCTTCATCTGCGTTTTCAGGGATGATATACCAGCTTTGTTGCCCGCTGCTTGGCTCAATTATATAGCCCTCTTCATCACTTATCGCCACATGAACACCAACATCACCCAGCGTAAGACTAAGATTTGCATCAAAGTTAGCGTGTTGTAAAAAGTGACAAAGTATAATTGCAAGCGTTGTTGGTGAGCCACTACGCATAGAAAGCGTATAGCTTAATGTATTTAATTTGTATTCTGGCACTTTTAAGCCTGAGGCACTAAATAGCCAATCGCTGTAAAACATATCTAATAATTTTTCGAAGCGATCGTGCTCATCACTCACTTTTAAACACAGCGCTGAAATTTGCTGTTCAAAGTCAGTTAAAGTTTCATAACATGGTGTTAAATCTATCTGAGGGTCCCATTTTGACTCTGCTTTAATACAGCGGTAAATCGCTGGAGGTGTAAATTCATCGTAAGCATCATCAAGATAAGATTCATCGTGTTCGTCAAACCCGAGGGTAGTCATTAATACTGCAACATTTTAGAAAACGAAGGCGTAGTTTACCTAACTTTAAAGCTATATACCAATATAGAGATGTTTTTGAATATTTTCTGAGAGGGAGTCGTATTTGAGCTTTATAAAACAACTATAAAGCTCAAATAGTCAGGTATTTTAAAGCAAAAAAGCTGATTTAGACGTCGCTAAATAACCTATCGCTAAAATAACAGCAGTGTTAACTAAAACGTAAGCAACTTTAGCCGTCATTTTAGTTTGTCTGGCGCTTTTAGCCCCAATACCAATATATATAACCACTAAAACTATTTTTTCTAATAGCCAATATTGTTCAAACGGGTTAATTTTAGCCATAAATATAAGCGTAAGTGCAGACACTAATAACAAAGTATCTATACTATGACTACCAATCATTACCGCTTTATTTTTTGCTAATTTACCACTGCCCATTCGCGAAAATGCGCGAACATAAAATAAAATCACACTCAACATCGCAATTGCCATGTGTGAATGCTTTACTGCTAAATAATCCATATGCCCCTGTACTTCTGTTTTATAAAAATTTAATCAGGAAAACGGTTAAGAACCGCTTCTAACTCATCAAGCTTCTCGTTAAATACTTCAACCAATTTTGGTTCAAAGTGTGTGCCTTTTTGAGCGTTAATTTCATCAACTACGTTTTGCAGTGTCCAAGGTTCTTTATAGCATCGTTTATGGCGAAGTGCATCGTATACATCAGCAAGTGCAACTATGCGACCAAATACATTAATTGCGTTTCCGCTTAAACCTTGTGGGTAACCAGAGCCATCCCATTTTTCATGATGCTCTTTTGCAATAATTGCACCTGCACTAACAATCTCATGCGGCGAGTCTTTTAAAATAGTATAGCCTTTATCAGTATGGGTTTTCATCACTTCCCATTCTTGGGCGTCTAACTTTGCTGGTTTATTTAATACCGCATCAGGAATGCCCACTTTGCCTACATCATGAAGAGGCGACGCCAACCTTACTAAATCAGCATCATGCTTAGATAAGCCATACCCTTGTGCCAATATATGACAAATATGTGCTACACGCTTAACATGATTACCCGTTTCTGTTGAGCGTTGCTCTACCGCTTCACTTAACCTGTAAACAAGCTCTTGTTGCGTTGCTTCTATTTCAGACTGAAGTTGTACATTTTCAAACGCAAGTTGCACATTTTGAGAAAAAATCTTAATTAAATGGCGCTGAGTATCCGTTAAATCCTTTGGAATACCTGATATAAATAGCATCGAATTATGATTGTACTCACTGCTACAATACGCAAATAAGTAGTTATCTTTATAAATAATGCTTTTTTCATTAAGCGCCTGATGACATGCACTTAACTGTTCAGCTTGTAATACCTCATCGAGCTCTTTACCTTCACTTTTTTCAAAGTCACCGGTACCCGAGCAAACAATTAATTTTTTATTATTTTGTGCTTCAGGATTTTGCGCAACTAAAGTAGTTGCATACATAGCTTGATCAGCAATACCGAGTAAAGAAGTTAACTGCTGCATAACGCCTTCAATAAAGTGCTCTATTGAATGCGCTGAAAAAATATCACGGGACGCTATAATTATTTTCTCAAGCCCTTCGCGTGACTGCTCAATCGAAATAATATCCCGATACGAGCGCAGGCTCGACATAATAACAGTAAATAACTTTTGAGCCGTTAGCTCTGTTTTAGATTTGTAATCGTTAATATCATAATTAATAATTACTTGTCGTTCAGGTGCTTGACCAGGTTGACCCGTTCTTAAAATAATTCGAATATGATTATTTTTAGCTTCTTCACGAATAAACTTAGCAACTTGCAAACCGGCATCATCGGTCTCCATTACTACATCAAGTAGTACAATGGCTGCATCTGGATGCTCTTTCACAAGCTCTTTTGCTTCAGCACCTGAGTACGCACTAATAAATTCTAAGCGTTTATTTTGAAACTCAAAATCACTCAACGCTAGTTTTGTAACAGCATGAACTTCAGGTTCATCATCAACGATTAATACTTTCCAGGTACCGAGTTCAATCTCATTGATTGCTTCTTCTGGCTCATCTGAAAATAAAAAATCACCCATCATAGTCGAAATTCCTTCATGGCATTATTTAACGCACTAGCAGGCAATTATTATTCTTTAGGGCCACTGTGCAAACGTTACACGGTCATTATCACCAAAGTCTTTCACTGTTTTAATATTCACAAATGCCATTTTTTTGAAAAAATGACGAACAGCTTCACCTTGCTCAAAACCGTGTTCTATTAAAAGATAGCCACTAGATAACAAATAGTCACGTGATTGTGTAATTATTTGTTTAATATCAGACATTCCACAATCATCAGCCACTAATGCCGACAAAGGCTCAAAGCGCACATCGCCCTGATTTAAATGTATATCACTGCTTTCAATATAAGGTGGGTTAGTGACAATTAGGTTGAATTTCTCACCATGTAACTCGCTAAACCAGTTGCTTTGCTTAACGTGAACGTTATTAATAGCCAATCGCTGCTGGTTACGTGTAGCCAGTGCAACTGCATCGCTTACTCTATCTACTGCAATAATTTGCCAATTAGGCATTTCACTACCCAATGCCAGCGCTATTGCACCAGTACCCGTGCCTAAATCAAGCACTTTAGCTGTAGCAGGTACAGCCACTTCAAGCGCTTGTTCTACTAACGTTTCGGTATCTGGTCGAGGTATTAAAGTTGTTGCGTTAACTTCAAGCGATAAGCTCCAAAATTCACGTTGCCCCGTAATATGTGCAACAGGTTCACCGTTTAAACGTCTTTGGCAAAATGTATTAAATTGCTGTTGTTGTTCAGCATTAAGCGCATGCTCTGGCCAAGTAAAAAGGTAACTGTGAGGTTTTTGAAGAATATGTAGAAGTAAAACTTGTGCGTCTAATTTAGCACTTTCGCTGCTAGGTGCTAATAAATTAGCGCCTGCAGCGATAGCTTGTTCAAGAGTTTGGCTCACGATTACTCGTCGCCCATAGCCGCTAATAAGTCAGCTTGATGTTCTTGCATTAATGGGTCAATAACGCAGCTTAAATCACCCGCTACCACTTCATTCAAACGATAAAGTGTTAAGTTAATACGGTGATCGGTAATACGACCTTGTGGGTAGTTATAAGTACGGATACGTTCAGAACGATCGCCACTACCTACTAAGTCACGACGTTCAGATGCTTCTGCCGCATGGCGTTTTTCATCTTCAGCCTGTTGCAAGCGTGCTGCAAGTACCGACATCGCTTTAGCACGGTTTTTATGCTGTGAACGCTGATCCTGACACTCAACCACAACACCGGTAGGTATATGTGTAAGTCGAATAGCAGAATCTGTTTTATTAACGTGCTGACCACCTGCCCCTGATGCACGAAATGTATCAACTTTTAAATCTGCGGTATTAATTTGTATCGCTTCGGCCTCTGGTACTTCCGCCATTACCGCAACAGTACACGCAGAGGTATGAACTCGCCCTTGTGACTCAGTTTCTGGCACACGTTGTACGCGGTGTACACCTGATTCAAACTTTAATTGACCGTAAACGCCTTCGCCACTAATATTTGCAATAACTTCTTTGTAGCCACCGTGCTCACCTTCATTGGTGCTCACAACTTCTACTTTCCATTTTTTAGTTTCTGCATAGCGGCTGTACATACGGAATAAGTCGCCAGCAAAAATAGCCGCTTCATCACCGCCTGTTCCAGCGCGTACTTCAACAAACACGTTATTGTTATCTCGCGGATCTTTTGGCAACATTAATACTTGAATTTGATCTTCAATTACCAAAATTTGTGCTTTAGCTTCTTTATATTCTTCTTGCGCCATTTCACGCATTTCAGGGTCAGAATCTTTAAGCATTTCTTCTGCACTGGCTAAATCATCTTGCGTTTCTTTGTAAGTTAAAAACGTTTTTACAATCTCTTCAAGCTCAGAGTATTCTTTTGAAAGCCCACGAAAACGATTTTGATCACTAATGACCGACGGGTCGCTTAGTAGCGCTTGTACTTCTTCGTAACGCTCTACTAAGGTTTCTAATTTATTATAAACAGACTCTTTCATTTAACGGTTATTCCTGATCAATACCTAACATTTTTTTCAACTGGTTTAGCTGCGCCACTTCACCTTTTTTCGCTGCGTCTTGTATTGCACGGGTAGGCGCGTGCATTAAGCGATTGGTTAATTTATTGGCGAGCTCTAATATAATTTTTTCTGCATCTTTACCTGTATTTAGCTGACTAACAGCACGCTCTACAAGTTCTGACTTAATTGTTTGTACATCATTTCGATAATGGCGGATTAAATCTACCGAATCGAGTGAGCGCATCCACATTGCAAATTCTTTGGTGCGTTCAGTAATAATTATTTGCGCTTGCTGTGCAGCTTGCTCACGCGCTGCCATATTCTCGCTTACAATGGTTTGTAAGTCATCAACGGAATATAAATAGGCAGCATCTAGCTCACCTACTTGGCTTTCTATATCGCGCGGAACCGCAATATCTATAAATAGCATAGGCTTGTGACGGCGCTGCTTAAGCGCTTGCTCAACCACCCCTTTACCAATAATAGGTAAAGTACTGGCGGTAGAACTAATGACTATATCGGCTTCATGTAAACGTTCTGGTAACTGTGCAAGTGCGATAACATCTGCCGACACTTCATCAGCAAGGCTGCGAGCACGTTCAATTGTTCTATTAGCTACCGTTATTTTTTTAGGCTCATTTTGATATAAATGTTTAGCAACCAGTTCAATGGTTTCACCAGCACCAATTAATAGCACATTGGTTTGATCAAGCTTGCCATAAATATGTTTTGCTAAGTTAACAGCCGCAAATGCAACCGACACGGCACTTGCGCCTATATTTGTTTCAGTACGAACTTGTTTTGCTACCGAAAAGGTTTTTTGAAACAACCTATCAAAAGTAACCCCTATTGCATCGTGGGTTTTAGCACTAAAAAACGATTGCTTTATTTGCCCTAAAATTTGCGGCTCGCCTAATACCAAAGAATCCAACCCACACGCTACGCGCATTAAGTGGTTAATGGCGTCATTACCTTCATGGCAGTATATATTGCTGCTCAGTTCATGTTCATCCAAACCATGGAAACTGGCAAGCCAAGTTAACAGTGTTTGGGAATTTTGCTGAGCGAGGCTACAATAGATCTCGGTTCGATTACAGGTAGACACAATAACCGCTTCATTAAAGTCGGCATGGCCACTTAATTGTTGCAACGCCTCTGAAATTTGCTCAGGCGAAAAAGCCACTTTTTCACGTAATTCTACGGATGCGGTTTTGTGATTTATACCTAGTGCTATTATGGTCATATTTGCCAAATATTGCTGAGCCCTACTTCAAAGGCGGTAATTTTACCAAAAATCAGCGGAATATGGAAAGTAAGGAACAACATTTGATTCGACAATATTTGATTTTATTCATGTTTTTTTTATTATTAGGTGGCTGTGCCCATCAAATTGATACAAAAACAACACTTTATGATGATTGGAAGCCACGTTTAGCTGCTCAAAAAACTTGGCAGGTCGAGGGTAAACTCGCGTTTATAAGCCCAGAAGAGCGTCAATCTGCAAACTTAAATTGGCAGCAAACAACAAATTCCAATAATTTAATACTGACTACTTTTATTGGTACTCGTATTTTGTCGCTTAAACAAACAGCAAATGGTGCTGAATTAGAGTTTGACGGCGATGAGTACTTTGATACTAATGCTGCAGAGCTTTTAAAGCGTTTAACGGGTTTTACACTCCCTGTTGATAACGCCGATAACTGGCTTAAGGGCACCATTGACGATCAAAGTTTAGTCGTTGATGAACTAGGCCGCGCAAAGCAAGTATTATGGTTTGATAATACAGGCAAGAAATGGCAAATAGATTACGGCACTTACGTACAAAACGCAGGTTACTGGTTACCAACTAAACTGACGTTAAAGCATCAACAAATAAAAATAAAAATTCAACTCTACGATTGGCAGTTTAAATAAGTATGAATAACAAAACCTCTTTTTCACTTATTGCTCCGGCAAAACTCAATTTATTTTTACATATTAATGCTCGCCGAGAAGATGGCTATCATGAACTAGAAACCTTATTTACTTTTTTAAATTTGGGTGATGAGTTGCATTTTGAGCTAACAACAGACGGTGGTATTTCTGTCGGTGGTGATACTAAAGACATACCCCTAAATGATAATCTCATCTATAAAGCGGCTTTATTATTACAAACACACTGTAAAACCTCTTTGGGTGTAAAAATAAATTTAATTAAACGCTTACCGATGGGCGGAGGTGTTGGAGGTGGTTCATCCGACGCCGCAAGTACTTTATTAGCCCTAAATAAATTATGGAAATTAGAACTAAATTTAGAAATTCTAGCCCAATTAGGACTTAAATTAGGGGCTGATGTTCCGGTGTTCATACAAGGGCAAAGCGCCATAGCGCATGGTATTGGTGAGAAATTACACCAGGTAAAACTTGAACAAAAATGGTACTGCGTTGTACACCCAAACCAACATGTAAGTACCGCAAAAATATTTACACATCCAGATTTAAAACGCGACACACCAAAAATAATAGGCGATTGGAAACACCATACTTTAACCAACGATTGTGAGCCTTTAGTTAAAAAGCTTTGCCCCGAGGTTGAAAAAACCCTCCAGTGGTTGCTAAAATACGCACCGTCGAAGATGACCGGAACAGGTTCATGTTGTTTTGTCGAATTTGCTAGTCAAGTTCAAGCACAAGATGTACTTGAAAATCTCCCCCATACTTGGCAGGGTTTTGTGGCTTCAAGCGCAAATGTCTCACCTGCTCATACGGAGTTAACCGCCATATTCGATCAATGAAGTAACGTACAAGTAATCATAAGTTAACTCGCAGTGGTATTTATCATTGCCCGTTAGTCCAAATATTCAGTGCCTGAGGAACCCTACCGTGCCTGACATGAAGCTCTTCGCTGGTAACGCAACACCTGAGTTAGCTCAAAAAGTTGCAAAACGTTTATATATTGAATTAGGCGATGCTGTTGTTGGCCGTTTTAGCGACGGTGAGATCAGTGTTCAAATAAATGAAAATGTTCGTGGCTCGGACGTTTTTATCTTGCAATCAACCTGTGCCCCTACAAACGATAACCTAATGGAACTTATCGTTATGGTTGATGCTCTACGTCGTGCATCTGCAGGTCGTATTACTGCCGTCATTCCTTATTTTGGTTATGCGCGCCAAGACCGTCGTGTACGTTCTGCTCGTGTTCCAATTACCGCTAAAGTTGTTGCCGATTTCTTATCAAGCGTTGGTGTTGACCGTGTTCTTACGGTTGATTTACACGCTGAACAAATCCAAGGCTTCTTTGATGTACCAGTAGACAACGTATTTGGCAGCCCTGTATTACTTGAAGATATGAAAGAACGCGACTTTGAAGACGTCGTTGTTGTATCTCCAGATATTGGTGGTGTTGTACGCGCACGTGCAATTGCAAAACTACTAAACGATACCGATTTAGCAATCATTGATAAACGTCGCCCTCAAGCAAACGTTTCTCAAGTAATGCACATTATTGGTGACGTTGAAGGTCGTGATTGTATTATCGTAGATGATATGATTGATACCGGTGGTACGTTATGTAAAGCCGCAGAAGCACTTAAAGAACATGGCGCTAAACGCGTATTTGCATACGCAACGCACCCTATTCTTTCAGGTAAAGCAGCAGAAAACTTACGTGACTCGATGATTGACGAAGTAATTGTAACTGACTCAATTCCGCTATCTGACGAGCTTAAAGCCCTTGATAAAATTAAGGTACTTACGCTTGCTGACATGTTAGCAGAGACTATTCGTCGTATTAGTAACGAAGAATCTATCTCAGCGATGTTTGAACACTAAAATTAAACATTCCTGAGTATAAAAGCGCCTTTTGGCGCTTTTTTTGTAAGCGATGTTTATTTTGTCTGGGCGTGGTGGTATGATAGCGCGCCTTTTGGCTAGGGACCTTGGTCGCAAAGGCCCTACACATTTTAATAACTGGAGACATCATGTCTAACAAAACTTATACATATAACGCTGAACTTCGCGTAGAAACTGGTACTGGTGCGAGCCGCCGCCTACGTCGCGAAGACAAAGTTCCTGCAATCCTTTACGGAGCTGACAAAGAAGCTTTATCTCTTACTTTTGCTCATAAAGATATGATCAAAGCACAAGAAGACGAAGGTTTTTACACGCATATCCTTACGCTTAACGTAGATGGCGAAGCTGTTGAAGTAATCTTAAAAGATATCCAACGTCACCCATTCAAGCCTAAGCTTACTCACCTTGATTTCCAACGTGTAGATGCTACTCATAAATTTCAAACTAAAGTTCCTCTTCACTTCATCGGTGAAGATATTGTAACTAAAGCTGGCGCAACTGTTGTTCACCAGTTAACTGAAGTTGAAATTACGTGTCTTCCAAAAGCACTTCCAGAATTCATTGAAGTAGATGTTTCTAAGTTTGTTGTTGGCGATTCTGTTCATATTTCTGACCTTACTTTCCCTAAAGGCGTTAGCTCTGTAGATTTAGGTAAAGGCGAAGGCCATGATCAGTCTATCCTGACTATCAAAGCAAACAAAGCAGCTCCAGTTGAAGACGACGCTGCAGCAGCAGAATAATTTTTAAGGTCTCGCAACCTTGAATTCTATTCAAATGCTTGTGGGCCTGGCTAATCCAGGCCCCGAATACGCAAACACACGCCACAATGCAGGTGCTTGGTTCATCGAGCAAATCGCTGCACGCTACAACTGCACCCTAAAATACGATCCTAAATATCACGGCCTTACAGGCAAAGTGATCATTCAAGGCCAAGAATTCAAATTATTGATCCCCACTACTTACATGAATTTAAGTGGTAAAGCGGTCGGTAGTTTAGCTAATTTTTTCAAAATCCCTGTCGAGGACATTTTAGTTGCCCATGACGAATTGGATTTAGACCCAGGCGTTGCCAAGTTAAAAAAAGGCGGCGGGCATGGCGGTCATAATGGTTTAAAAGACATTATTGCAAAAATGGCAAATCAAAAAGACTTTATGCGCTTGCGCATTGGTGTAGGTCATCCGGGGCATCGTGAAATGGTTACTGGTTGGGTGCTTGGAAAAGCAGCCAAAGCAGACCAAGAAAAAATGGATGCTGCCGTTGATGAAGCAGTTCGTTGCATGGAAATACTTGCAAAAGATGGTGTGTTAAAAGCACAAAACAGACTACATTCGTTTAAACCCTAGTAACTTGGGTCCAAGTACACCGTTTAAACGAATTCTAAACAAGGTATCTTACTATGGGTTTTAAATGTGGCATCGTTGGCTTGCCTAACGTTGGTAAATCAACGCTTTTCAATGCACTAACTAAAGCGGGTATTGAAGCCGCTAACTTTCCTTTTTGTACCATTGAGCCTAATACAGGTGTGGTACCTGTGCCAGATCCTCGTCTAGACGAACTTGCTAAAATAGTTAATCCTCAACGAGTTCTTACCACCAGTATGGAATTTGTAGACATTGCTGGCTTAGTAAAAGGCGCATCTAAAGGTGAAGGCCTTGGTAACCAATTTTTAGCTAACATTCGTGAAACCGATGCAATTGGCCACGTAGTTCGCTGTTTTGAAGATGAAAACATCATCCACGTAGCAGGCACTATTGACCCTGCTGACGATATTGACGTAATCAACACTGAGTTAGTACTTGCTGATATGGATAGCGCTGAAAAAGCCCTTTTCCGTAATTCAAAAAAAGCAAAAGGTGGTGATAAAGACGCTAAAGAGCAAAATGCTGTACTTGAAAAAGTAAAAGTGCATCTTGACGAAGGCTTAACTTTACGTGGTCTAGCACTAACTAAAGAAGAAAAAGCAGCAATCAGCTCTATTAACTTCTTAACAATTAAACCAACAATGTATATTGCAAACGTTGCAGAAGATGGTTTTGAAAATAACCCATACCTTGACCGCGTACGCGCTATTGCCGCAGCTGAAGATGCGATTGTTGTTCCTGTATGTGCCGCTATCGAGTCTGAGCTTTCAGAACTAGATGACGAAGACAAGCTAGAGTTTATGGCTGATCTTGGTCTAGAAGAGCCAGGTCTTAACCTTGTTATTCGTGGTGGTTATGAATTACTACAATTACAAACTTATTTCACAGCTGGCGTAAAAGAAGTACGCGCATGGACAATCCCTGTAGGTGCAACAGCACCACAAGCAGCGGGTAAAATCCATACCGACTTCGAGCGTGGCTTTATCCGTGCGCAAACTATTGCTTTTGACGACTTTGTTGCCTTTAAGGGTGAGAGTGGCGCAAAAGAAGCAGGTAAGATGCGTCAAGAAGGTAAAGAGTACATTGTTAAAGATGGCGATGTAATGAATTTCTTGTTCAACGTATAAGTACAAATTAAACCAATTTCACTTGGTAATAATTTTTAAAGGCTCGTTTTTACGAGCCTTTTTTGTATTTAAGCATTATAAAAATAATAATTAGCCTCAACTAGTCTATCTTTGTAATATCGCTTTATTAAAGAAGTACAGGGTTAATTAAGATTCCGCGCCTTAAAGGCAGCTAAAAAAACAGCATTTTTATTAAATTTTAGCCTGTTAGCTTAATTTTCCTGCAAACAAACACAGTTAAGTGTTTTTTTGCAAAAAAGGTGTTGACGAATTTGGGTCATATCAGCATAATACGCCCCGCACTCAGCGATGAAGTGCTAACAAAAAAAGATGGCTAAGTAGCTCAGCTGGTTAGAGCACATCACTCATAATGATGGGGTCACAGGTTCAAATCCCGTCTTAGCCACCATTATTTTTTTGTTACTCAATGAAGAGTTTAAAATAACTACCTTGTGTGCGGGAGTGGCGGAATTGGTAGACGCGCTGGATTTAGGTTCCAGTATCTTAGGATGTGAGAGTTCAAGTCTCTCCTTCCGCACCATAATTCTTGATAAGAATTAAAACTATCAATTGTTATTGTTGGGATATCGCCAAGCGGTAAGGCACCAGGTTTTGATCCTGGCATTCCCAGGTTCAAATCCTGGTATCCCAGCCAACAATGGCTAAGTAGCTCAGCTGGTTAGAGCACATCACTCATAATGATGGGGTCACAGGTTCAAATCCCGTCTTAGCCACCATTTCTTTTTTTAGAAGTGGCTCTGCAAGAGTTAAATTGCACTCAATGAAGAGTCTAAAATAACTACCTGTGTTTTATAACACAAACGATGCGGGAGTGGCGGAATTGGTAGACGCGCTGGATTTAGGTTCCAGTAACTTCGGTTGTGAGAGTTCAAGTCTCTCTTTCCGCACCATTTCTTGATAAGAAATAAAATTATCATTAATTCTTTGTTGGGATATCGCCAAGCGGTAAGGCACCAGGTTTTGATCCTGGCATTCCCAGGTTCAAATCCTGGTATCCCAGCCAACTTCTTCTACCAAGGAAAGTTGGATAAAAGAATTGCTCTAGCTTAGAGTTTAAATTGGCAAATTGTTGATGCGGGAGTGGCGGAATTGGTAGACGCGCTGGATTTAGGTTCCAGTAACTTCGGTTGTGAGAGTTCAAGTCTCTCTTTCCGCACCATGTTCTTATAAGAACTAAAATTATAAAGAATTCTTTGTTGGGATATCGCCAAGCGGTAAGGCACCAGGTTTTGATCCTGGCATTCCCAGGTTCAAATCCTGGTATCCCAGCCAACTTCTTCTACCAAGGAAAGTTGAATAAAAGAATTACTCTAGCTTAGAGGTTAAATGAGCACATTAGTGATGCGGGAGTGGCGGAATTGGTAGACGCGCTGGATTTAGGTTCCAGTATCTTAGGATGTGAGAGTTCAAGTCTCTCCTTCCGCACCATGTTCTTATTAAGAACTAAAATTAATATCAAATTTATAGTTGGGATATCGCCAAGCGGTAAGGCACCAGGTTTTGATCCTGGCATTCCCAGGTTCAAATCCTGGTATCCCAGCCAATTTGACTTCCTTCTCTAAAACTTCTCAATATTCATTAAATTCAGCTTACTTTTTCTGTACTTAAATATACATTTATAAATTCGTCTATATCTATTGGTTTGCTATATAAATACCCTTGTAAATAATCACAGTTCATACTCAATAGCGCTTGCTCTACTTCTTTGGTTTCTATTCCTTCAGCTACTACATCGCAATTTAATCGGCTCGCCAAAAACAACGTAGATTCTACAATAGCGTAATCAGGCGGATTAATGAGCATATCTTTGATAAACGATTGATCTATTTTTATCTGGTTTATGGGCAACTCCCTTAATAACGACAGTGACGAAAACCCCGTACCAAAATCATCAACACTAAATTTAAATCCACGCATACTTAACTGCTGCATCATTTTTCTTGCTGCGGGTATGTTTGTCATCATTGCCCCTTCTGTAATTTCAAATATTAGTGAATCACTTAAAGTCGGGTCAGTAGTAAGTAAGCTAATTATAAATTCGTAAAACTCGCTGCTTTCAATATCTTTCGTTGATAAGTTGACATGAATAGTGCCGGTGAACCCAAACAGTTTAAGTTTTCTAATATGGTTAACTGCTTCTTGTACAACCCATTTCGATAAAACAAAAATAAGCCCTGTACGCTCAGCTACACTTATAAACTTTTCAGGACTAATAAAGCTACCATCAGCTTGCGGCCATCGGATCAGCGCTTCTAGGCCATGCAATTGAATATCTTTGGAGTTCATTATTGGTTGTAAATAAAGCTCAAACTCATCTTTATGTAATGCCACTTTAATTTTGACTGATAAATCAAAAAAGTCCTCAGCTCGTTTACCTATTTCAGATGAGTAATTTACTAAAGGTTGAAATGTCTTTTTTGCTTCATGCAGTGCCAAGTTGGCTTTTTTTAGTAACTGGTCGGGTAATCGGCTATCATCTGGGAAACGGCTTACGCCTATACTTAATTGTATTTTAACCATTTGCTCATTCGTACAAAACGGACTTTTGACGGCTGAGTTTATAATGTTTACACAATAATTCATGCTTTCATCTGTATCGGTATGCAATAAAAATGCAAACTCATCGCCACCTATTCGATATAACTTAGCAATGCCGCATAATTCTTTATTTAGTTTATTGGCAAATGCAGTCAATAATTGGTCCCCACAATGATGCCCAAACGCATCATTAATTTGTTTAAAGTTATTTAAGTCGATATAAAATAGTGAAAATGGGGAAGGATATTCAACTTGTTTACTTAAAGATTTAAAAAATTTATCGCGGTTAGGTAAGGTTGTTAAGTTATCGTGCTCAGTTTGATATTTTTGATACTGCGTTGCTTGCTCTATTTTAAGAATACTTTTTAAGCTCAGTTTAATAACTAAAAAAACAAACCCACCACCGCCAAGTAACAACATAGCCACCATATTCATAACGACGGGTGCAATATCGTGGTTTGAAAAATAATAAAGTATCCACCAATACCCTAAAATAAAAAAAATAATAGCGCATAGCAGTACACTCCATGCTCTTTGCGATGTTTTTTTGCAAACTTTAACGGTTGTTTTTAAGCTAGCAACAAGCAGTAGCGCACCTAAAATAATTATTACTGTAAAAAAATTATCCACACACAGGCTCTTTAAAGTTATTAAATTGCGATTTAGTGATGTAACACCAGTTAAATTAAAACTGTGTTCAATATAGCCGAGTCACTATTTGCTGACTTAAAAACAGACATAAAAAAAGGCTCATAAATGAGCCTTTCTAATATCTACTTTAAATTTAGCCTAAATCACCACTAATTGCGTATTTTAAAACCCAGTTTTTTATTGGCCCCGTATTATTAGCCATTTTTAAAAACTGGCTACGTGCCCATTTAAGTGGCGTAATTTGATTAGAAAACCCAAAGTAACACGCGTCCATCATGCTCATCATTAATAAATTAGCTTTACGGCGAGCTCGCTCGTATTCTTTAAGTTTTAGTGGGCAACCTATATCTCCTGCTTCGTTTAAAACCTCAGCAAGTGCCACTACGTCCTGAAAGCCTAAATTAACGCCCTGCCCTGCAAGGGGATTAATTGTATGCGCTGCATCGCCTACTAAAACCAAGCGCCCTTGCGAATAATTATTAGCATGTTGGCGAGTAAGCGGAAATACTGCATGGGTTTGTACTTCAAAGTCTCCAGCAAGTTCTGGGAATTTATTCAGTATGTGCGTTTTTAACTGAGCTGGGCTTAGCCCTTTAAATGCTTGCAATGTATTTGCATCGTCGTACCAAATTAAATTAGCGTACGGTGCCTGCATTGGTAAAAATGCTAACGGCCCACTTGGTGTAAACTGTTGCCATGTTTTAATTTGTTGCGGTGCATCGAGTTTAATTAACACCCCCATGCAATGCTGTTGGTACTGCCAACCCGTAATACCAATATTCGCCTTATCGCGCAGCTGCGATTGCCCACCATCGGCGGCAATTACTAAATCAGCCGTATAGGTTTGATCACCATACACAAGCGTAATTAAATCATCCGTTTGCTCTATTTTAGTTACCGGCAATGATTGCTCAATAACCTCAATCTTATAATGCCCAAATTGCTGCCACAAACTTGCTTGAATTAAACTATTTTCAATCAAGTGGCCTAAATGTGTCGTGTTTATGTCGGCGCAATCAAATAATAAATTGTCACCACCGCGCTCAAAAGCCTCTAATTGTTGATAAGGTGCTATGCGGTTTTGCCTTAAAAGAGGCATTGCCCCTAATTCATCAAGTAAATTTTCTGAAAAACGATTAATAGCAGACACTCTAATATCCACCTTATCGCTACTAAGAATGTGCGATGGGTCTATTAGGTGTTTTTCAATTATGCGCACGCCAAAGCCTTGCTGAGCCAGCTTTATCGCCATAGCCGCGCCAACCATGCCCCCGCCAACCACTATCACATTATTTTTGGTCATGTTTTTCATCATTTTATTATTACTTGAGTCTGTTTTGATTGTATCAAAATTAATTTGTTTTATACCAGAGGATATCCCTAACAGCACATTAAACTCGCCCCGTATTGATTTGAGATCACAAACATGAAAACTATACTTGGATCTGGGCGGGTATCCAGCTAAAATACGCCTCCTTTAAGTGAGCATGCTTGCTCCTTAATCCTGTTTCTAGCACATTTTTGTGCCACTATCGAATTGAACACGAGGCAATATTTCAATGAGCAAAAAGCTGCATATTAAAACCTGGGGTTGTCAGATGAACGAATACGACTCTCAGAAAATGGCTGAACTTTTAGATGCCACCAACGGCTACCAGCTAACTGATGATGCAACAGATGCCGACGTAATCTTACTTAACACCTGTTCAATTCGTGAAAAAGCACAAGAAAAAGTATTTCACCAGTTAGGTCGTTGGAAGTTGTTAAAAGACGACAAGCCAGACTTAATAATTGGTGTAGGTGGTTGTGTTGCCTCACAAGAAGGTGACTCTATTCGTCAACGTGCACCATTTGTGGATGTTATTTTTGGCCCGCAAACATTGCACCGTTTACCAGAAATGATTAAACAAGTGCAAGGCAACAAAGGCTCATCAGTTGTTGATATTTCATTCCCAGAGATTGAAAAGTTTGACCGCCTGCCAGAGCCAAAAGCGGATGGCCCATCTGCGTTTGTATCAATTATGGAAGGCTGTTCTAAATACTGTACTTTTTGTGTTGTACCGTATACTCGCGGCGAAGAAGTTAGCCGCCCAGTAGATGACGTATTACTAGAAATTGCACAGCTTGCTGAGCAAAACGTACGTGAAGTAAACCTACTAGGCCAAAACGTAAACGCATACCGCGGCGACACGCACGATGGCGAAATATGTTACTTCTCAGATTTAATTCGTCTTATTGCTGCTATTGATGGTATTGACCGTATTCGTTACACCACATCGCACCCGGTAGAATTTACGCCTGATATAATCGACGTTTACGCTGATGTACCAGAGCTTGTAGATCACTTACACCTACCAGTACAAAGTGGTTCAGACCGTATATTAAACCTAATGAAACGTGGCCATACGGCAATTGAATACAAATCGACAATTCGTAAGTTACGCAAAATTCGCCCTAACTTAAGCATGTCGTCAGATTTCATTATTGGTTTCCCAGGCGAAAGTAAAGAAGACTTTGAAGCAACCATGAAGCTTATTAGCGACATTGGTTTTGATATGAGCTTTAGCTTTATTTACAGTGCACGCCCAGGTACGCCAGCGGCAGATTTGCCAGATGACGTAACAGAGCAAGAGAAAAAAGAACGCTTATACTTACTACAAAACCGTATTACACAAATGGCGCAGCAAATTAGCCGTCAAATGTTCGATACAGAGCAACGTATACTTGTTGAAGGTCCTTCTAAAAAGAACCCAATGGAATTACGTGGCCGTACCGAAAATAACCGTGTAGTAAATTTTGTTGGCCCGCACACAGTGATCGGACAGTTTGTTGACGTACGTATTACCGAAGCACTACCTAACTCTTTACGTGGTGACTTAATTCGTACAGAATCAGAAATGAACTTACGACGTGAAATCGCGCCTTCAGCTATTTTAACTAAAGCTGCAGCTGCAGAGCCAAAACCAGACACTGTTAACGAAATTGGCGTAGCTACTTTCGTTCCTTAGTCACACTATTAGCGCCAGTTAACGCTGGCGCAGTACTATAGGAAGCAATTTTGAGTAATCAGTTAAAAACATTAGAGATTTATTTAGAACCTGCCGATAACAAACGCCTTTCTTCTTTATGTGGCCCGTTTGACGAAAACATCAAACAAATTGAACGCCACCTGGCTGTTGAAATAATTCACCGCGACAACTTTTTTAAAGTAACCGGTAAACTACACAACTGCGCCGGCGCTGTAGAAATCTTAAAAAACCTTTATGTTGATACTCAGCCAGTTCGTGGTGTTTTAGGCGAAATAGAACCCGAAGCCGTTCATTTAGCTATTACCGAATCAAAAGCCCTAGAGCAAGACGCATCAAGCAGCGCTTACGGCAAAGAAATGGTGATTAAAACGCGCCGTGGTGTTATTAAACCACGTAACGATAACCAAGGTGTTTATGTGGCTAATATTTTAAACCACGACATTACCTTTGGTATTGGCCCTGCTGGTACTGGTAAAACCTACCTTGCAGTTGCTGCCGCCGTTGACGCCCTTGAGCGCCAAGAAATACGCCGCATATTATTAACGCGCCCTGCTGTAGAAGCGGGCGAAAAGCTTGGCTTTTTACCCGGTGATTTAAGTCAAAAAATAGACCCGTACCTGCGCCCTCTTTACGACGCTCTTTTTGAAATGCTAGGTTTTGAAAAAGTAGAAAAACTCATCGAAAAAAATATCATTGAAGTCGCCCCGCTTGCTTACATGCGCGGACGTACTTTAAACGATGCCTTTATTATTTTAGATGAAAGCCAAAATACCACCGCCGAGCAAATGAAAATGTTTTTAACCCGTATAGGGTTTAACTCAAAAGCGGTTATTACAGGCGATATAACACAGGTCGATTTACCTCGTGGCACACGTTCAGGCCTTCGCCATGCAATGGAAGTACTTGATGGCGTAAACGAAATTAGCTTTAACTACTTTAAAGCCCAAGACGTAGTACGCCACCCTGTTGTAGCACGCATAGTTGAAGCCTACGAGCGAAACGACGAAAGCGAGCGACTAAAGCGCATTGAAAAGCAAAATGCAAAAGACGCACTTGCTGCTCTTCAACAGCCTACTACTAAAGAGTAATACTTTGACAACCGAACTTGATTTACAAATAGCCTGTGAGTTTGACAACCTCCCAAGCGAAGAGCAATTTGCACTGTGGGCCGACAAAGCCCTTAGCCAATACCGTGACGAGTCAGAACTCAGTATCGTTATTAGCGACGAAGCGCAATCGCAACAACTTAATAACGACTATCGCGGTAAAAATAAACCGACCAACGTACTGTCGTTCGAATTTGAAGCACCACCAGGAATAGATATTCCCTTGGTTGGTGATTTAATTATTTGCCCAGCCATTGTATTAGCTGAAGCAATTGAGCAAGAGAAGTCATTTCATGACCACTTTGCCCACATGGTTATTCACGGATGCTTGCATTTGCTTGGATTTGACCATATAAAGAGTGACGATGCTTTAGAGATGGAAAGCATCGAAAAGCAATTACTTGCAGAGCTAAACATAGCAGACCCATACCGGGACGATATTTAAATTAACGGAGCAATTAGACGCAATGAGCGACGGTAACTCGCAATCTAGCCAGGGTTCTTCTGGCAAAACGTGGTTGGGCAGAATAGCCCAAATGTTGCAAGGGGAACCCCAGAATAGAGAAGAGCTGGTCGAAGTTATTGCCGATGCGCAAGAACGAGACGTAATCGATCCTGAAACAAAAGAGATGATAGAAGGTGTGCTTGGCGTGTCTGAGCTTAAAGTGCGAGACATAATGGTTCCGCGCTCACAAATGATCACTCTTGAGATCGACAGCCCGCTTGAAGAGCTAATTCCAATGATGGTTGACTCAACTCACTCACGTTTTCCAGTGGTGATTGAAGACAAAGACCATGTAGAAGGTTTTTTACTCGCTAAAGATTTATTGCCACTGATCTTAAATAAAGACGAGCATTTACCATCAATACGCGATTATTTACGCCCAGCAATGGTAGTACCTGAGAGCAAACGTGTTGATACATTGCTAAACGAATTCCGTCAGCAACGCTACCATATGGCTGTTGTTATTGACGAATACGGCGGCGTATCGGGCTTGGTAACGATTGAAGATATTCTTGAAATAATTGTTGGCGAAATCGAAGATGAGCACGACGAAGAAGAAGAACATCAAGATATTCGTCGACTTGCTAAACATGTTCACGTAGTGCAAGCACTCACACCTGTAGATGACTTTAACGAGCATTTTAAAACAGGCTACAGCACAGACGAAGCCGATACTATTGGCGGAACTGTACTGCACGCATTTGGCCATATGCCAAGCCGTGGTGAAACGATTGACATAGAAGGTTACCAATTTAAAGTAACCAACGCCGACAATCGTCGTATTTTGCAACTGCAAGTCACCGTTCCTAAGGCTGATGATAACGACAGTGAAGAAACTGCTAACTAGACTTACCCTATTAGCAAAAGATAAAAAAGCATGGCTCGCACTCGTTGCGGGCCTTGTTTTAACTTTTGGCTATGCCCCATTTGAAATTTGGCCCATCGTATTTATTAGCCTTGGTACCATAATTTTTTGCGTTAACCCCAATAATACCGGTAAAGCACACGCAAAAACCGCTGCTAAATATGGCTTTATATTTGGCCTAGGCTGGTTTGGTGCAGGTATAAGCTGGGTACATGTTTCTATTGCCACCTTTGGCGGTATGCCGCTTATAGCGTCGCTCTCGTTAATGGCATTTTTGTGCGCATACTTAGCGTTATTTCCCGCACTTGCCTTTTGGGCAACTACACGCTTTGCCACTGGCCCTAAAAGCTTTGGCGCATTACTAATAGCATGCTTTGCAATTAGTGAGTATTTACGTGGCACCGTACTTACCGGTTTCCCGTGGTTAAGTTTTGGCTACACACAAACCGATGGACCTTTAAGGCTGCTTGCCCCTTATATTGGCGAGTTTGGCTTAACACTTATCTGTGTCGCTATTGGCTTTGCACTGTATAGACTTACCCAAAAAGATTTTAAAACCCCGGCGGTTACTGCTACAGCTGTTGCGCTTATTTTTATAGGCGCAAGCACCACCGGCAGTATTCATTACACAGATAAAAACATGTCAGTGTTGCTCGTGCAAGGGAACATACAGCAACACCTGCGCTTTGAGCCAAGTGAGTTTTGGACCACAATGAGCAAATACCAAGACCTGACACGCCCACATTGGGATGCCGACTTAATAGTATGGCCAGAAGCCGCCGTGCCTGAAATAGAAATGCTTGCTGATTCCTACCTAGCCAATTTAGACAGTGCAGCCTCGTTTAATAAAACCGCCCTTGTAACCGGTATTGTTGACTATCAGCGAGACACCAAAAATATATTCAACACGCTTATTGTGGTCGGTAATAAAGAACGCGGCGACGAGCACGGGCATTATCATTACCTTGATAAAAACCGCTATCAAAAACACCAGCTATTACCTATTGGCGAGTTTGTACCGTTTCAAGACTTTTTGCGCCCTATTGCCCCATTATTCGATTTGCCTATGTCATCGTTTACCCGTGGCGACAAAGTGCAAAACAACTTGCGCGCCAACGGCTTTAATTTACTACCCGCTATTTGCTACGAAATTGCTTTTGCAGATTTAGTCCGCGGTAATTACAAAAGCGATTCTGACCTACTCTTTACTGTAAGTAACGATGCCTGGTTTGGCGACTCTATTGGACCTTTGCAACATATGCAAATAGCCCGTATGCGGTCGCTCGAACTACAACGCCCTCTAGTGCGAGTTACCAACAATGGTGTAAGCGCCGTATACGACCCCATAAGCCACACACAACAAACCATGCCTCAGTTTGAAGCTACCATATTGAAAGCCAACATTAAGCTTATAAAAGGCGACAGCGTGTACAGCCAATACGGCAACATATTTGTGTGGGGATTTGTGTTGTTGATGGGTCTTGGTGGTTTTGGGGTTAGGTTGAGAAAGTGAATTAAAATTAATAGCTGTCGGTGGACAGCTATTTAAAAAAGGTGTTTATTGTTGGGTTTCGCTTCGCTCTACCCAACCTACGCAAATTTACTTTTTAATCCAGCCTATGCTAAAAATATAACGAGCTTTGTTCTATTTTTAATGCTTGGTGTTGCTCAATATCAGGTTTAAAAAGTTAAACTCGACTGTAATTTATAATTGGGTTTTCACAGATAAACTCACCACCTTTAACGGCATACCTCAGTACAATATTGAGATTGAGCCTAAAATGCCGACCGACTTTAACTTTATCGGTATGCGACTTTATTTCACTTACTTGCGGGAGTTTAATTAAGTATCAAATTTAAATGGGGTTAGCATACAGCATAGTAACATTTTATCGTAACCCGACTATTGGCGTCCTAGCTCCCAACTAAATAACTTTTTAGTCATAACTACTCGTTATGCTTTTTGCTTTCTATGGGGGTAGTTTACAACAACTATCAAAACCACTTAAACTTTAGCTTTGCTGAGTGTACTCTGCTCACCTGTGGCCTCAGTAGATTACAATGAATATCAATATAGCTACTTTTATTTGGTTCTATAAAAATGTCATCGCTTTTACCTAAACAATTACCAACAAACTTTCCGTTTTTATCGAATGTAGATGCTATAACACCACCTGCATATATGCTTTCATTGGTGATATTTTTTAACTCAGCAGTTATTCTTACTCGCCCATTTTCTTTAAAAATATCAGAAAGGGTAAGTTTATAATCACTATTTAAGTCGTCAGTGCCCTCCAATGCTTTATTTGATACCTGCTCTTTAAAGCCACTATCAACTTCTGAGGCTATTGTTAGCGCGTACACACTGATACCACCGAGTGTTGCTATTACAAACCCTATCCCCCAAAAAAAGCCCTTTATAGCCTCATTAAAATTATTACTCATTTAATTCCCTTTTAATTTTTCACTACTAAATTTCGTTAACAATATACCCAAAATCACTACTTTCACTAACCTAGTATATAAATTAAAATTTATTTTTGTAATAAGCTTTTTAAACCATAATACCAACTAAGCGCTGCCACCGTGCCATGAGTTTCTTCTTCAAAGTAACGTTGATTTATATATAAACTATTACTCGGGTGCGCTTTTAGTTTTTTAGCAAGCTCTAAGCCCCATTTATAATTAGCCTCTCCAATTTCACCAAAAGCTGCATTATTAGCAAAAGTAAAATATACATTGCCTTTAAGCTGCTTGTTTATAAGTTGTTGTTCGTCAAAATAACGATTGAGATAATTATTATCCCAAAGGTAGGTTGCATCAATAATTAAGTAATCAGTAAATAAAGAGTGATTGGTAAGTAAAACATAGCTTGCGAACAAGCCACCGAAAGATTCCCCAATTAATACCCGCTTATTTGATGTACGGTAATTTTTATTAATGAATGGAATAAGTTCTTTTTCAAAAAAAGCGGTGTAGTTTGCGGCATTGCCAATGTTTTCAAATTTTTCGAGTCGCTTGCCGTTAAAAGTCCAATCGACATTGGTAGGGGTAAAGTCGCGCTCTCTTATCGCATTTTTACTATTAGGAACAGCGACAATAATTGCTTGTTGAATTTGTTTTTCTAGCCGCTCAGTACTGAGTGCTTCAACAAGCCCCGCTAAGGCTTTTAAATGGGTTGGGTCGCCATCAAGCAAGTAAATAACAGGATATACTCGTTCGAGGTTTTGCTTGTAGCTTGGCGGTAAATAAACACTATAACTGCGCTGCTCACCTAAAATAATAGACTTAAGCTGATGTTTTTTTGCTAACACAATATTTTCTGACGCATACGAAGCTGTAATAAAATACAGATAACTAAACGCCATTAATAAAGCTTTCATAACCATCCTTGTAATTAATAAGAGCAAACTTAACTTTTTACAGTCTCTTCTACCGTTTCAACATTTACAACTTGATTCAAGTCGCCTTTAATAACCACAGTCGCTGATATTTTATCTTGAATGGCTTGTCTGTTTGGGTCCCAATATATCTGTAAAAACCCTAATAACCCCGTAGCAAAGCCGGCACCGTAGCCGCCGTAGCGCCCAAAACAGTCTAATAAACCTAATGGCTCGCCGCTTAGGGCGACAACACGAATATTACATACCTTTTTACCCGGTGTTTGGCCGCGCCAAAGTAACGAGAACAACGTAAAGTAAACTGCAGCCCAGCCAAAACCTAAGCCCAAGTCTTGAATAATGCCTTTGCTCCACTGCAAAATACTATTTGTGGTTGTTTGTGCAGGTTTTTCTTCTATTAACTGCGCAGGCTTTATTTCGTTATTTTCACTGAGCACTAGTAGCTGTAAAAGTACGGTAGCAAGTTGTGGGTTTTGTAGGTCGTCCATTTCTGCTAATTTAGGTACTTGCCCGATTAAATTATCAAGCGCGTTTTGTTGGCAAGGTTCCTCACAGCTGTCATCGGCTGTTTGCGCTAAATAAGTATTTACCTGTTGTTTTTCTGTGGGAGTAAGCTGAATTTCATCTTGTATTTTTACGCCCTGAACAGCTAAAGCTTGATCAGCGTTATCGTCTTCTAGGTAATCAATGCCAATTGAAAGCACAGTAAGTGCGCTTACAAATAAAATACTTGCTGCCGTTATTTTTAAGATTCTTCGCCACACATTCGATATTTTTGGAAGGTATTGCTGTGCCGTACCTTTATAAAAAGCCATTGCAGCAACAAATGCTATTAAAGCCGCGCTAAGCTTGGCCGCTAAAAATATCAGTGCAACATCAATAATAATCGCTAGTGCACGCCGAATTGGCGTAGCTAAAGGCAAGCCCAGTAAAGCACTGTCAATTTTAAAGGCGTAGGGGGTAACAACTTCTCGGGTTTCAGAGTTTGATAATTCTAATTGTTCTATCTCTTTGGCTTTCATTTATTTTCTTGTTATTAAAATAGGTAACCCGGTTAACTTACGCGTTTTTTATTTTTTGCTCAAGATTAACTCTGCTTTATTTTTAAGAAAACCGCCCCCCACAAACACTAAAAGTTACAACCGTTTACAAATATAAAGTTAACATAATTTACAAAAGTAACTATTGAACATATATTGATGCTGAAACTGCTTTCACACTAAAAATTAAATATATGGAGTATATTTTGAAGTTATTAACTAATGTGTTTTTCTTGTTTTCGGTCCTTATTTTGAGTGGCTGTGCCCACCAGATAAGTTTAAATCCAGACACTGAAAAACTTCAGGTTACAGAAAATAAATCAGCATCAGTTGTGGGTTATTATATTTCTGAAGATGATATAAAAAAACAAGTAAAAACACCTGGCGGTGGTGGCGATAATGTTAGTTACAAACCTTATAAAGACACAGAAGCAGCGCTGTATACTGTGCTTTCTAATAAATTTGAAAACGTTTATAAGCTTGAATCATTAACTGATAGTACATTTTTAAAAGATAAAAAAATTGAGTATGTATTCATACCGACAATAACAACGCAATCTAGCTCAGATAGCTTATTCACATGGCCTCCTACAGAATTTACTTTCACGCTAAACTGTAAAACTTTAAATAACAATGGCGATATAGCATGGAATAGTGAAGTTAAAGGTTTTGGCAAAGCTGAATTTGATGAGTTTAAAAATGATTTTTCTTTATCTGCAAAACGTGCAACAGAAGAAGCATTTAACAAACTAGTTGTAGAACTTGATCAATCAAATTTATAAATAAGGACAGAAATAAAATGAAGTATAAAAGTTCACTAGGTTTAATCGCGGCTTTATTTTTAAGTGCATGTACCATTCAAGTTCCACCTTATAGTGCAGATATCAGCAACGTTTCTAAACTAAAAGAAGAGTCTAATACACCAGTCTCAGTCGGAAAAATTGAATCTGAAAAAAAATTAAATAAGATATCACTTCGAGGCTCTCCTCTTGTTTCATCTGTAGGCAACAGCTATGGTGAATATATTGAGAGCGCTTTAATACAAGAATTAAAACTGGCTAAACTTTGGTCTGGTGTTGCTAAAAAGCAAGTGACTGGCAAGGTTATTGACCAAGATATTGATGTAACAGGGTTCTCAGAGGGGAATTCATTTATAAAAGTAAATTTTGTTGTTTCAGAGGATGATGCAATTTTATTTGAAAAAGTAATTTCAGCTGAACATGATTTCGACTCTTCATTTATTGGCGCAATTGCAATCCCAAATGGTCAACGAAGCTATGTAGAGCTTGTTCAAAAATTACTTAAGAACTTGTATTCTGACGAAGAGTTTATTACTGCAATTAAGTAAGTACTCTCAGTGTAATTAAAACAAATAAGGAGCTGTATGCTACAGCTCCTTATTTATATATAAATTTAATTTGTAACTGGATAATCGGTATAGCCTTGCTCTGCACCACCAAACAAAGTGTCGGGGTTGTGGTTGTTAAGAGGCTTGCCTTGCTTTAAGCGTGCTGGTAAGTCTGGGTTTGATACAAATGGGCGACCAAAGCCAATTATGTCGGCCCAGCCTTCGCTAAGTGCATTGTCTGCGCGCTCTTTGGTGTACTTGCCTGCGTAAATTAATACACCGCTGTAGGCTTTACGAATAGCGTGTTTAAACTCAACACTCATTAAAGGTGCGTCATCCCAATCAGCTTCGGCTATATGCATGTAACCTACACCGGCTTTATTCAATGCCTCAGAAACCGCTAAATAAGTTTCCTCAGGGTTTTCGTCTACAGTGCCATTAAGAGTTGTTAACGGGGCTAGTCTTACGCCTACTTTGCTGCTACCAATTTCGTCGATAACAGCGTTTACTACTTCAATTAAAAAGCGTATACGGTTTTGCACGCTGCCACCATATTCATCGGTGCGAGCATTTGATTCTGAGTCTAAAAATTGGTTAATAAGGTAACCATTTGCAGCATGAAGCTCTATGCCATCAAATCCTGCATTAACTGCATTTTTAGCAGCTTGGCGAAATTCGCCTATGACATGCGTAATATCTTGTTTGCTCATTTCGCGTGGGAGTTGGGTGTCTACAAACCCCGGTGCACCGTTTGTATCTACAAATACTTTTACGTCTTTTGCAGCAATGGCCGAGGCTGAAATAGGCTGCACGCCACCGGTGTTGTCACTATGAGTTACACGGCCAACATGCCAAAGCTGAGCAAACATAACGCCACCAGCGCTATGTACTGCGTTGGTTACTTTACTCCAACCTACAACTTGCTCATTTGAATAAATACCCGGAGTCCAAGCGTAGCCTTTGCCAAGTTCACTAATTTGTGTGCCTTCGCTTACAATTAGCCCGGCACTTGCGCGCTGTGCGTAATATGTTGCCATTAAGTCGTTAGCTATATCGCCAGGCTGTGTTGAACGCGAGCGAGTCATTGGGGGCATAACAATACGGTTTTTTAATGTTTTACCTGCAAGTTCTATTGGTTCAAAAAGTAATGTCATAATGCCTCCTAAGTTTGATTGCGCTCATAATAACGTAACCAAGCACATGCAAAAACCACAAAAACTGCAAAATAGTTTTGTTGTATCTGCAATAAAGCTACAAAGTAAAACACATTAACTTTAGGTGAACTAAATGTATTTTATTGACTCTTAACAGCACTATTAAGTTGAGGGTTTGATGTGAATAAAGGGAATGCGTGGCCGTGGGTTATCTCGTTATGTATACATGGCGTGTTGCTATACTTATTACTTTCACATAAATTACTTTCGCAAAAAATAAAAGTTGAAGAACCTCAAACAAAAAAAGACACCGTAATAAACGCTTATGTAATGGTTAACTTATCAACGCAACCTAAGTTAAGCACCGTTAACACCACCACTAACGCACCGATTGCTGAGCCTGCAAAGTTAGAGGTAAAAAAAGTACCTGAATCTATAAGCACTAATAAAACACCTACAACTCAAACACAAGTTACTAAAGCACCCAAACAACGTGACGAAAAACCAAAAACAACAACAGTAACAAAGCTCACTATTACAAATAAACCTCAACCCCCTGCCCACACCATTAATACCAACACGCAAACGTTTAAAAAACTTAACCCGTATGCGCCTATTTATGGCGCACCTATAAATAACTTAACGCATAAAAAAATGGTCACGTTTGGCGAAGCAGATAACTCAGATAGTACTGATGATGCAATAGCTGCCACGCCCACAATTAAATCACCGGTTAAATCACAAAAATCGGAAGTTATTAGCCAAAATACAATAGGCACACGACGATTAGAAAAATTTAACGGTAAATGCTATTTAATTGATACTTCAACCGTATTTGGTAGTAATGGCATGCCTCAAGGTAGCGCGCAGACCTGCCCTGGCGAGCAAACTGATGATGAAATATTATTTAATAAAATAATGGATAAGTGGGCTCGTAAAAATAATTAGTTTTAAATTAGTGAACAAATACATTATTAAAGCGTATTAGTTATAAGTACTCCACTTACTTAATGCCAATTAGGAAACACGTATGACAACAAAGCAACTATCGTCACTTTTTGTATTTAATTTATTAGTTGTAAGTACACAAGCGAATGCAAATCAGCGCTGGTACGTTGTTAATGACTCAGTAATGGGCGGTGTATCTAATAGCCAATTCACTCAAACTCAAAAAAGTTTGCTTTTTACAGGCAATGTTTCGCTTGATAATAACGGCGGTTTTGCATCAATACGTACAGAGCTAAATACACAAAGCCAAAATACTAAAGCTATAGCACTGCGCGTTAAAGGGGATGGACAAACCTATCAGCTTAGGCTCAGAACTACCAATTACCTTGATGGCGCAGCGTACACCCACTCATTTAAAACAGTAAAAAATGAATGGGTAGATATAAACTTTGCTCCGAGTGATTTTACTTTAACGTATCGCGGCCGCGTGCTTGAGCAGCAGGTTATTATTGATTTTGACGATATAAAACAGCTAGGCTTTATGATTGCAGGCAAGCAAGAAGGTAGGTTTAAACTTGAAGTGGGTAAAATTGAGCTTAAAAGCTAGCCCACCAGCATGTTGGCGGCGCTAAATAGTATAGTCGTCGCCCCGCCTCTTCATTTCACTAATAACCAGCTCAACCATTTGTTGTTTTATTGCTGCTTGCTCTGACTTTAACTCCCCTAATTGCAGCTCTAACATATCTATCTGCTCTTGTTGCTGTGTGTTTTTATATTTTTTTGCACCTAGGTGGTCAGCATCTAAAACTGAATTTGCATCACTTTTATCTAACTCACTTGCAGAAGTATTTATAGTTAAACTACGTTGTACGGGGCTTTGTTTAAGTTTATTAATTTGCTCTTGCAGCGCAATAACTCGCCCAGCGAAGTGCTTGTATACTTTTTCTAGGTTTTTATATTGATTGCCAAACGTAGCGTTATCTTCACTATATTCTTGCGCTTTGGTATCTAGAAACTTTGATAACACATATTTTGGCTCTTCCTCATTTTCTTCCTCGCTCTTTTCTTCACTCGCTTTTTCAACAGGTAGTTTATCTGATTGCGCTAAAGTTTGAGCATTTGAGCTGTGTACTTGGTATGGGATGGGAGTCAGTGAAATCTTCATTATTTTATCCCTAAAATAGCTTTGTCTCTTTTATAGGTATCGACCTCGTATTAAAATTCTTGAGTAAATTTTATTGTTAGCTAAAAGCAAAAAGCCCCACTTTATTAAAGTAGGGCTTATACCAATCTATTAAACTAACTCGTTGCTTACTTAGTGCTTTGGTTATCTTGTGAGAGCGCAATAAGTGCAAGCGCCGCATTTAGGCGAGTATTTAAATTATTATAAATAGTCATTCCAAACACACCGATAATACAAACTATTAAACCCATTTGTAGGTTAACGCTCATTTCTAGTAAAAAAACAGCTGCAACTAGTAAGCATAGCGCTAATGCATAAATAATAGATTGAAAGGTAAAGTTAATATCCCCCCTAGCTATTTTAAGTAATTCGTCTTTATTCATAATTTACTTCCTTGTTATTTGATCACTAAGACTCAATTGCCAGTAACTCTACTTCAAATATAAGTACTGAGGCAGGAGGAATACTCCCTACACGTTTTTCGCCGTACGCTAATTGGTGCGGTACATATAGCGTGTATTTATCGCCGGGGCTCATAAGTTGTAAACCCTCAGTCCAACCTTTAATAACTTGGTGTAAACCAAAGCTAATCGGTGTTTTACGCTCTACTGAACTGTCAAACACAGTGCCGTCGATTAGTGTGCCGTGGTAATGCACGTTAACCATACTTTTTGGGGTTGGTGTGTTTTCGTTTTCGCTTTTATGGATTACTTTATACTGCAAGCCAGAAGTCGTTTCTACTACGCCTTCTACCTTTGCGTTAGCGGCTAAATAGTCTGCACCTATTTGTGCATTTATGCCTGCTTGTTGTTTTGCTTTTTTACTATTTTGAAATATTAAAAAACAAAAAATGGCGATAACTACCGCCAAAATTATATTAATCATCATTAACCTTTTTCGTTGTCTAGCTTTTCATTATTTGGCTCTTCGTCTTTTTCGTCATCATCGCCGTTTACTATGTCGGCAATCTCTTTGAGGCGAGCAAGTGCAATACCGTTTACTGAGTTTTCTGGATACTGGTCATCAATAATATCGCCAGCTTCTATATCCATTAACAAGTTAAGCGCTTGGTCTACGGTTTCAACTGCGTAAATATTGAATTTACCCGCTTCAACCGCATTAAGTATTTCGTCATCAAGCACTAAGTTAACTTGGTTTGATTTAGGAATGATAACGCCTTGCGAACCTGTTAAACCACGCATTTTACACAGTTTAAAAAAGCCTTCTATTTTTTCGTTTACACCACCAATGGCTTGTACATCACCATGTTGGTTTATAGAGCCTGTAAGCGCAATTGATTGGCTAATAGGTAGGCTTGTAATAGACGAAATAAGCGCACACAGCTCTGCTAAAGATGCGCTATCGCCATCTATGTAACCATAGCTTTGCTCAATGGCAATATTAGCGCTAAGCGTTAAGCTAAAGTGCTGCGCATATTTATTACCTAAATAACCGGTAAGCAACATAACACCTTTTGAGTGAATTGCTTTACCAAGCTCAGCTTCGCGTTCAACATCTATTACGCCATCGGCGCCAGCATAAACCGTTGCCGTAATACGCGCAGGGGTACCAAATGAGGTATCGCCAATGTGTAATACGGTTAAGCCATTTACTTTACCAATGGCTTGGCCGTCGGTTGCAATAAGTGTGTGACCTTCTTTTATATCACTGAGCATATTTTCGCTAATTTGGCCGGTACGGTATTGCTTGCCTTCAATGGCTTCGTCAATATGGTGCGCGTCAATAACGGCTAATTTGTCTTGTTTTGCGTAGTAACTGGCCTCTGCAATAAGTTCAAGTACATCAGCAAAACGCGCTGATAATTTATTTTGATGCTCAGCTTGGCGGTAACTAAATTTAAGTAAACGCACCATAGCAGCCTGCGTTGCAGTGCACTTTAATGTTTGCTCGCAATACTCGGTTACTTTAGTAATAAACTGGTATTGCAATTTATCGCTACTTGGCAAGTAGTAATCAAAGTCAGCTAATACTCTAAATAGCTCTGCAAATTCTTCATCGTACTCACCTATGGTGTAGTACAACTCGCGCGAACCTAATAAAATAATTTTAACATCAAGCGGTATAAGCTGCGGGCGAAGTGTAAAGCTCGTCCCTACTGTGCTGTCTTGATACGGTAAGTCGTTTTTAATTTGATGTGTTTTTAACGCGAGTTTTAAACCATCCCACACTTGTGGGTTTGCCATGATTTTTTCAGCGTCCATAATTAAATAGCCGCCATTAGCACGATGCAATGCACCAGCCTGAATTGAGCGATAACAGGTAATTAAAGAGCCTTGCGATGTTGAGTACTCAATTTTGCCAAATATATTGCCAAACGTTGGATTAGGCTCGTACACAACCGGTGCTGCGTCGTCCTCTTTAAACTCAACTAAAATGTTAGGTGCAAAAAAGTCGGTAAGCATGCCTTTGCGATCAAAGTCTTCTTTGCTTTCTTCACTTTCATCTTCGTCATCTAGCCATTCAAGTACCGCGTCTATAATTTCAACGCGTATATCTTTTAAATAGCGCAGTACACCAATATGCGTGGCATATTTATGTTCTAAGTCTTTTAAAAGTGGTTTAGTGGCTTGCTCTGCAGTCGACTTTTTAAGATTGCGTTGTTTTTCTTTTGATTCGCGTTTCCAACGTGGCAGCTCTATTAACGCTTCTATTAATGCATCTTCTAGCTTTTCAATTTTTTCAAAAAACTCTTCACGTAACGTTTCTTCAAGTTCGCCAAATTCGCTGTCGCTCAATTGTTTACCATCTACAAGTGGTGCAAACCCTACTGAATTTTTTTCTTCAACTAATGCAACGCTTTGCTCAAACGCCGCAATTTCTACTGCGGTAATAGCACTGTCGTAGGCATCGTTAAATTCACGATCGATTGATTTTTTCTTACGCTGATACGCTGGGTTATCAAATGCCGCAGGAAAGGTGTCGAGTACTTCATCTAAAAATGAATCTATATCGTCACTAAGTTGCTTGCTTTGACCTGGTTGCATAAACAGCGCAATAGGTTCTCTGTGGTCATCGTAATTGTTTACGTATAACCATTCGTTTGGCGTTGAGCGGTCTTTTGCGTGTTGTTTAAGTTTATCTTTAACAAGCGTAAAGCGCCCGTGAGCGGCCTCGCCCATTACATAAACGTTGTAACCCGGCAGTTCCATCCCTAATGAAAAATCTAAAGCACTTTGGGCGCGTTGTTGGCCTATAAACGTAAGTTGCTCTGGGTATGGATTGTTCATACACGTGTTTACGTGATTAGTAGAAATACTCGGTGCGAGTTTTGAAACAGATAGTGGCAGCAATTTTTTCGTCATTCTAACTTCTTTTTTTACCAGCATATTCGCTGGCCTTTGGGCGTATTAAGTGGCCCGCAGCCACTTAATACTTATATTTAAGGGTGCAGTGCCTTACGACTAAAATAGATTCCATCACATTCAATACACGGTGTAATTTGTGTAGCGTGATAAACATCGTAACTATGGGTGCAATTCTTACATACTAATGTGCCCATGGCTATCCATTCGCCTGCGTGATACACACCATTGTGCTTAAAATCTTGGCTAAGAGATTGCCACTCAAGTTGAGTTTTATCTTCTATGTGCGAAAGTTCAAACCAAAGAGACTCTTTAAGCTCTTGCCATGCAAGCGAATTATAGTGTGATTCGTTCTCTACTATATGTTCAATATCATTCTTTAAATAACTTTTGTAGAGCTCATATCTTTCTTGACTTAAATCTTTAAGCGCCTGCTCAGATTCAACAAACCCAGAAACCACATCTTTTAAACCATGTTCTTTCACATCTTTTATCCAATGGGTAAAACTGCTAAGCCATGTTTTGTAATCAGTCATTTTTTACTCCTTCAAAATTGCTGTTAAATCAGTCTGTAACTTATGTCTTTAGCTAACCACACTATAAAAAGGCAGGTTAACCTGCACTGAAAGTTACAATTTAATAAAAGCATGTTTTTGACGCTGTGAATAGTGTTTTATTTGGGGTATCCTAACGGCAATTTTTTATTAGTTTGCAAGAAGTCTGGAACCATAGATGCAAGAGCAATATAACCCGCAAGATATAGAGTCAAAAGTACAAAGCTACTGGGAAGAAAACCAGGTATTTAAAGTCACTGAAGATGAGAGCAAAGAAAAGTATTACTGCCTTTCTATGTTCCCTTATCCGAGTGGTCGACTGCATATGGGTCATGTGCGTAACTACACCATTGGTGATGTTGTTTCTCGTTTCCAGCGCCTGCAAGGCAAAAACGTAATGCAACCTATGGGTTGGGATGCGTTTGGTTTACCTGCAGAAAACGCTGCTATTAAAAACAAAACAGCACCAGCTAAGTGGACATACGAAAATATTGATTACATGCGTACCCAACTTAAGCAATTAGGTTTTGGTTATGACTGGGATCGCGAAATTGCGACATGTCATCCAGAATACTACAAGTGGGAGCAGTGGTTTTTCACTAAGCTTTACGAAAAAGGCCTAGTGTATAAAAAAATGTCGACAGTTAACTGGGATCCAGTGGATCAAACTGTACTCGCTAACGAGCAAGTTATTGACGGTCGTGGTTGGCGTTCAGGCGCTGTGGTTGAGCAAAAAGAAATTCCACAGTGGTTTATTAAAATTACCGACTACGCACAAGAGCTACTTGACGATTTAGACAAGTTAGAAGATTGGCCAGAGCAAGTTAAAACAATGCAGCGCAACTGGATTGGCCGCTCTGAAGGGTGTGATATTGAATTTAAACGCACCGATAACGACGAAACATTTAGCGTATACACAACTCGTCCAGATACCTTTATGGGTGTTACGTATGTTGCTGTTGCTGGTGGTCACCATATTGCGCAAGAAGCCGCTAAAAATAGCGATGCTATTGCAATGTTTGTTGAAGAATGCAAAAACACCAAAGTTGCCGAAGCAGACATGGCAACAATGGAGAAAAAAGGCATAGCAACAGGCTTTTACGCCACTCACCCATTAACGGGCGAGCAAGTACCAATTTGGGTTGCTAACTTTGTATTAATGCATTATGGCTCAGGCGCTGTAATGGCAGTACCTGCACACGATCAACGCGACTTTGAGTTTGCAACAGCGTACGGCCTAGATATAAAACAAGTCATTGCGCCTGCTGAAGGTTCAGATCTTGAAGTAAACCTAAAAGAATCAGCATTTACCGATAAAGGCGTACTTGTAAATTCGGGTGAATTTAACGGCCTTGATTTTGAAGCTGGTTTTAAAGCGATTGCCGATAAATTAGAAGCACTCGGTGTTGGTGAGCGTAAAGTAAACTTCCGCCTGCGTGACTGGGGTGTGAGCCGTCAGCGCTATTGGGGTTCTCCAATTCCAATGCTTAGCGATGAAGATGGTAAAGAACTTGCTGCAACAGAAGATATGCTACCAGTTCGCTTACCAGAAGATGTGGTAATGAACGGTGTAACTTCACCACTTAAAGCAGACCCAGAGTGGGCTAAAACAACAGTAAATGGCGCACCTGCGTTTCACGAAACTGATACGTTTGACACCTTTATGGAATCGTCTTGGTATTACGCACGCTACTGTAGCCCACGCTACGACGAAGGCATGCTAGATCCAGCGGCTGCTAACTACTGGTTACCAGTAAACCAATACATTGGTGGTATTGAGCATGCAATTTTACATTTATTGTACTCACGCTTTTTCCATAAATTATTACGTGACTTTGGTTTAGTTAATTCAGACGAGCCGTTTGACCGCTTACTTTGTCAAGGTATGGTACTTGCTGAAACATTTTATCGTAAAGATGAAAAAGGCGGCGACATTTGGATTTCGCCAACTGATGTTAATACCGAAACCGACGAAAAAGGCCGCGTTACTAAAGCATGGCACAAGGAAGACGGCGAGCCGGTATTCTCATCAGGCATGAGCAAAATGTCTAAGTCTAAAAACAATGGTATAGACCCACAACATGTAATTGCCCAGTATGGTGCAGATACAGTGCGTTTATTCATGATGTTTACAGCACCACCAGAGCAAACGCTTGAATGGTCAGACTCAGGCGTTGAAGGCGCGCATCGTTTCTTAAAACGTGTATGGAAGTACGCGGTAGACGTTAAAACAGTAGGTTACCAAGCACTTGATAAATCAGCGCTAACTAATCCGCAAAAAGTACTACGTCGAGACTTACACAAAGCAATTGCTAAAGTGACTGATGATGTTGAACGTCGTCAAACCTTTAACACCGCTATTGCAGCTATTATGGAGCTTTCTAATAAGTTATTAAAAGCACCACTGAGCGACAAACAAGATGTAGCGATTGCTAACGAAGCACTTGAAGCATTAGTTATTATGCTTGCACCTATTACTCCGCATTTATCGCATGAGCTTTGGAAAGAGCTTGGTAAAAAAGGCGAAATTTTAGATGCTGCATGGCCAAAAGTTGACGAGTCTGCACTTGTTGAAGATGAAAAACTAATCATCGTACAAGTAAACGGCAAGCTTCGCGCTAAGTTAACAGTGGCAGCTGGTGCAACTCAAGAGCAAGTAGAAGCCCTTGCGTTTGCAGAATCTAACGTAACTAAATTTACTGATGGCTCAACCATTCGTAAAATCATTTACGTACCAGGCAAACTACTTAACGTGGTAGCTAACTAATATGGCTGCATTTAACGCCATTAAAAATGGACTAGCCTTAGTGCTAGTCTGTTTTTTGTTATCAAGCTGTGGCTTTCATTTAAAAAAAGCCTCTAGCCTGCCTGATAGCTTAAAACAGCTAACACTTGTAGGCGATGACGAAAAGTCGACTTTATTCACTGAGCTTAAAAAAGAACTTAAAGCGAGTAACGTAGAGTTAGTATCGTCAGCTAAAGATAAAGCCCAATTGTATTTACGCAAAGAAAGCATTGAACGCCAAACACTTTCGCTGTTTCAAAACGGCCAAGTTGCTGAATATGAGCTCGCTTATGGCGTATCGTATGTGGTTAAACGCCCAGGTGAAAAAGCGATAGAAAAACGTTTTGAGCTTTACCGTAATTACCAAGACGATCCGGATCATGCATTAGCAAAAGCAAAAGAGCTTGAGCTACTTATTAGCGAAATTCGTGAGCAAGCCAGTCGTCGTATTGTTAGAGAGCTGTCGCAACTATAATGCGCTGCTACGCTAATCAACTACCGAGTGAATTAAATAAAGGGCTAAAGCCCTTTTATTTAGTATTTGGAGAAGAGCCTTTTCAAGAAGCGCAGTGCGTACAACAAATTCGCGACAGTGCTAAGCAACAAGGTTTTGATGAAGTAATTAAGTTTACTTTAATGCAAGGATTCGATTGGCAAGAAATTATAGCCCAGTACCAAAGTATGTCGCTGTTTAGCGCCCGCACTATTATTGAGCTTGATTTAAACCAACAAAAGCCAGGCGTTATTGGCAGCAACACCTTTAAAAAAGTAGTTGAGCTGGTTAATCCCGATACTATTTTAATTGTTAAAGGCGCTAAAGCCAGCCAAGAAGTACAACGTGGAGCATGGTTTAAAGCTCTTGATAAGCAAGGTGTATTTGTACCTTGCTACCCGCTTACGGGCTCTCATGTAAAACGATGGCTTGATGAGCAATGCCAACGTTTATCACTTAATATGCAAAGCGACGCCAAAGTAAGCTTAATAAATGCCACCGAAGGCAACTTGTTAGCCTGTTTTCAGGAACTTGAGAAGCTCTCGCTACTGCACGGCAATGCATTAATTACTCAGCAATTAGTAATGCAAGGTCTGTTAAACCAAGCCAAGTTTGATATTTTTGATTTAAGCGATGCGCTATTAAATGGTCACGCCAAACAAGCTATAAAAGTATTAAACAAACTTGCCAGTGATAACACCGAAGTCGTGAGCATATTGTGGGCTATAACCAAAGAGCTTAATACACTTATAAGTGTGCAACTTGGTTTATTAAATGGCGAACCTATCGCTAATTTATTTAAACAAAAAGCAATTTGGAAAAACCAACAAGGTCCAGTTCAAAATGCTATTAACCGTTTAAACATGCACACACTAGAACAAATAAACAGTGATGTTGCGTTGTTTGATGCCAGTTACAAGCAAGGTAATTTAATTGCACCTTACCAAGCGCTTGCTCATATTTGTATTAAATTTTGCCAGCCGCTCAACATTCCTATGCCGTGCCACGCGGTTAATTAATAAATAGCTAATGGGTGTTAAATGATCGCAATTTTTGGTGGCACTTTCGACCCAGTCCATTTAGGCCATCTAAATATGGCGCAGCAATGCGTAAATGCGTTTAATTTAGATACGCTTTATTTTATGCCCTGTGCATTACCTGCACATAAAGCAGCTCCGGGTATTAGTACGAAGCACCGAATTAATATGCTCAACGCAGCTATTGCTCATTATCCTCATTTTGAACTCGATTTAAGAGAACTCAATCGAACCGGTCCATCGTATTCGTTGCTGAGTTTACAAGAACTTCGTAAAGAGCACCCCACTACACCTATTTTATTTTTAATTGGTATGGACTCATTTAACAACCTAGATAAGTGGTTTGAGTGGAAGGCAATAACGCAGCTTTGCCATATTGTGGTGTACCAGCGCCCTGCTCAACATTGCACTGTAACAGGTGAGCTCAAAAGCTATATGCAACGCGCAAATGCCGGCGAAGTAGCGGCACTTAAACACTCACTTGCAGGTAAACTTTATTTTTTACCGGGCGAAATGCTCGATGCGGCCTCAAGCACCATTCGCGAACAACTGAAAAAAAGTAATAAAAAGAATGAACTATTGCCCGATGCAGTGAGTCATTACATAGAAGTGCATCAGCTCTATCAAATTGATGCTTAAAAACTCCTAGCGTGTTAAAATGCGCGCCATTAAATTTTTAAATTGAGACAAAACCTTGGATTCAAAACAACTACTCGCCTTTGCTATGGACAAAATTGACGATATGAAAGCGCGTGACATCGTTCATATTGACGTTACTGGAACATCAGATATCACAGATTACATGGTAATTTGTTCTGGTACTTCTAAACGCCACGTACAGTCAATTGCCGATCACTTAGCAAAAGAAGCGCGTCATGCAGATTCAGAGCCATTAGGTTATGAAGGTGAAGGCGACGGCGAATGGGCACTGGTTGATTTAGGTGATGTGGTTGTACACGTGATGCAAAACGAAGCACGTAGCTATTACGATCTAGAAAAACTGTGGGGCTAAACGCTCACTCATTTTAGACAATGCTTGGAAGTAATACGTGAAAATACAAATGATTGCTGTTGGTACTAAAATGCCAGCATGGGTAGAAACGGGATTTGCAGAGTATCAGCGCCGCTTCCCTAAAGATATGGCCCTAGAGTTAATTGAAATTCAAGCCGGAAAACGTGGTAAAAATGCAGATATAAAACGTATTTTACACATTGAAGGTGAAAAAACATTAGCGGCTATTCCAAAAGGCAATCGTATTGTAACGTTAGAGGTAACAGGGAAAGCGCTGGATACTCACCAACTTGCTAAAAATATGGAAAAATGGCAACTCGATGGCCGCGATGTAAGTTTACTTATTGGCGGACCTGAAGGACTTGCTCCAGAGTGCATTGCAGCTTCTGAGCAAAAATGGTCGTTATCTAATTTAACATTGCCGCACCCTTTGGTGCGTATAATTGTTGCAGAGAGCCTTTATCGAGGCTGGAGCTTAAATAACAACCATCCTTATCATCGCGAGTAACCCCTTGCCATGCTAAAACATAGACCCACTATTCGTGACCACTCCGCAGAAGCAAACTTATTTGCTAGGCGAGCATTCGTGGGTTTTGTTTTTGTATTAGGATTAGTCGCTGTACTACTTTCTAATCTTTATACTATTCAGGTAGAAGATCACCAAGACTACCAAACCCGCTCCAACGATAACCGCATTAAAGTTATTCCTATTGCACCCAACCGTGGTTTAATTTACGACCGTAACGGTGTGCTACTTGCTGAAAACAAACCTGTTTACAACCTTGAAGTCATCCCCGAAGAAGTAGACGACCTTGACGAATCGCTTGATAAAATAAGTAAAATAATTGCGATTACAGAGCAAGACAAACAAGACTTTTTAAAAGATATAAAACACACCCGTCGTTTTAAATCGCAAGTACTAAAAGCCCGCTTAGACGAAACAGAAGTGGCGAAATTTTCGGTTAATCAGCATAAATTTCCTGGTTTTAGTATTGAGGCACGTCTGGCTCGCTACTACCCATTTGGCGACACGCTAACGCATGCGCTTGGATATGTTGCCAAGCTTAATAGAAAAGAGCTAAACCAATTAGAACAAGAAGATCGTGCAACCAATTACCGTGCTACATATGATATTGGCAAGCTCGGATTAGAAAAATACTATGAAGAGACATTGCACGGTAAAGTGGGCTCACAACGGGTAGAAGTTAATAACCGTGGCCGTGTAATTCGCACTCTAAGCATGACCCAGCCACAACCTGGTAGCGATTTAGTACTTACCTTAGACATTGGCTTGCAACAAATTGCACAGCATGGGCTTAAAGATATGCGTGGCGCTGTTGTAGTTATGGATGCAAAAGATGGTGGCGTGCTGGCACTTTATTCAAACCCAAGTTATGACCCAAATTTATTTGTACACGGCATTAGCAGCAAAAATTATAAAGCGTTACTTAACCAAGACCGTCCGCTAATAAACCGCACTACGCAAGGTCGTTATGCGCCTGCCTCTACGGTAAAGCCCTTAATGGCTGTATTAGCGCTTGAAGAAAATATAGTAAATGAATCAACATCAATGTGGGATCCTGGTTTTTTTCAAATTCCAAATGTTGAACACAAATGGCGAGATTGGAAACGTTGGGGCCATGGTCATGTGGATGTATACAAGGCGATTGAAGAGTCGTGCGATACCTATTTTTACGATGCGGCTTATCGATTAGGCATTACTAAAATCAGTGATTTTATGGCCCGTTTTGGCTACGGCGATTTGTCAGGTATTGATATTCATGAAGAAACTACTGCTATTCTACCTTCAAAAGAATGGAAAGAAGGACGCTTTAAAGAGTCTTGGTGGCGTGGTGATACTATTTCGGTAGGTATTGGTCAAGGTTACTGGACTGCTACACCAATTCAAATTGCAAATGCGACTAACATATTAGTTAATCGTGGTATTAATCATCCACCTCATTTGGTGCAAGTAATAAAAAAAGATAGCGACATAACGCAAATTAACAACGAAGAAAAACCCCCTGTTATTTTAAAAGATCCACGCCATTGGCAAGTATCGTTAGATGCAATGCATAATACAGTTCAAAAAATATCAGGCACAGCGCACAAAGCATTTAAAGGCACTAACTACGACTCGGCTGGTAAAACGGGTACTGCACAGGTAGTTAGTATTGCCCAAGGTGAACGCTACGATGCAGAATCGCTTAAAGAGCGCCAGCGTGACAACACAATTTACGTAGGGTTTGCACCTTACAACGATCCTAAAATTGTGGTTTCTGTTGTATTAGAAAACAACCACGGTGGTATTCAAATTGCTCGCCAACTTATGGATTACTACTTTGCAGCCAATCCAGTTAATCTTGCAAGGAACGATACACCATGACCGCTTTGCACGATAAACGCTCTATTTGGATGCGTATGCATCTAGACCTACCACTGCTTATTGCATTACTCATAATGATGGCTGGTAGCATAATGGTTGTTTACAGCGCAAGCGGCCAAGACTCTTCAATGATGATTAGGCACATGACTCGTATGGGCGGTGCGGTTGTTGCTATGGTTGTTTTGGCCCAGTTTTCGCCTGCCACATTAAAGCGTTTAGTGATCCCACTTTATTGCGTTGGTTTATTAATGCTAGTGGGTGTACTTTTATTTGGCGTAAGCTCAAAAGGCGCACAGCGATGGCTCGATTTAGGGGTGACACGGTTTCAACCTGCAGAATTAATGAAGCTGGCAGTCCCCATGATGGTAGCTTGGTATATAGGGCGAAATCACTTACCTCCTCGGCCAATGCACTTAATTATTGGCTTTATGATTGTAATGCTCCCTACATTATTAATTAAAGAACAACCCGATTTAGGTACCGCTATACTTATTGCAAGTTCAGGTATATTTGTTTTGTTTTTGTCTGGATTAAGTTGGCGTTTAATCGGCTTTTTAAGCTCTATTGTAGCGCTTGCCGCATGGCCATTTTGGCACTACGGTATGCACGATTATCAAAAGCAGCGTGTACTCACCTTTTTAGACCCTGAGAGCGATCCGCTCGGTTCGGGTTATCATATTATTCAATCTAAAATTGCTATTGGCTCAGGCGGTATAGAAGGTAAAGGCTGGCTGCTTGGTACGCAATCGCAATTAGAATTTTTGCCAGAGCGCCACACCGACTTTATATTTTCGGTTTTAAGCGAAGAATTTGGTTTATTTGGCGTATGTGTTTTACTTAGTCTCTATTTATTTATTATTGGCCGTGGTTTATACATTGCTGTTAATGCACAAGATGCATTTGGTAAATTGCTCGCAGGCGCACTCACCCTCACCTTTTTTGTGTACGTATTTGTAAACATAGGCATGGTATCGGGTTTATTACCTGTTGTAGGCGTACCTTTACCACTGATTAGTTATGGTGGCACATCGATGGTAACGTTAATGGCAGGATTTGGCATTATTATGTCAATCGCGACAGATAAAAGGATGCTTTTAAAATAATGCGACACACTAATCAGCTTATATTTACTACATTATTAATTTTACTTTTAAGTGCTTGTAGCAGTGGCTCTGGTAGTCGCTATAGCATGCGCCACGATGCAGCACCACTTAGAGCCCCGACTACACTTGAGATGCAAGACGCTATAGTTACCGAAGTAACTAAAAGTGCCAGCGCTAGTCGCCCATATACAGTGCTTGGTAAAAGTTATTCGCCCATGCTTGATGAGACAGGCTTTAGTGATGAAGGCATTGCCTCTTGGTATGGTCGTAAATTTCATGGTTATCACACCTCAAATGGTGAAACGTACGATATGTTTGCCATGACCGCAGCGCATAAAACGCTGCCGCTACCTAGCTTTGTTAAAGTAACCAATACAGCAAATGGTAAATCGGTAATCGTTCGCGTGAACGACCGGGGCCCGTTTCATGACGATAGAGTGATTGACCTTTCGTACGCAGCCGCTTATAAGCTTGGCTACTACACTCATGGTACAGCAAAGGTTAAGCTAGAGGCCGTTACTCTTGCCGGCGCAACTGCGCGTCAAACCTATATTCAAGTAGCTGCAGGTAGTACACTTGCCAATATTGAAGCACTTGCCAGTACATTGCGAGATCAATACAAATTACCAACAAATATCGTTCAAAAAGACGACATTTACAGACTGCATTTAGGGCCAATAAAAGACACCCCTCATGCAGACGAAGTATTAAAAAAATTAAAACAAAATCAATTTCAAAACGCGTTCTTGCTTTACACTCAGTAAGACCTTTAGAATGGCGTAACGCGAATCTTTAACTTTAACCATTAATGAGTATGATGAAATCTATTAAACATAAAATCCTCAAAGGTGTATGCGGCCTAGTTTGTACAGCCGCCGTATTTTCAGCCAGCGCCCAAATTATTCCGGCACCACCTCAAGTTAATGCAAAAGGTTATTTTTTAGTCGACTTTACAACAGGTAAAGTTATTGCTGAAGGTGAAGCCGATACACAGCTAGCACCTGCAAGTTTAACTAAAATGATGACCAGTTATGTAATTGGTACTGAAATTAAAGCAGGTAATATTGCCACTACCGATATGGTAACGGTAAGCGAAAAAGCATGGGCTAAAAACTTTCCAGAATCTTCAAAGATGTTTATTGAAGTAGGTAAACAAATTAGCGTTGATCAGCTTAACCACGGTATTATTATCCAATCAGGCAATGATGCATGTGTTGCAATGGCTGAGCATATTGCTGGAAGCGAAAGCGCATTTGCTGATTTAATGAATGCCCATGCTGCTAAATTAGGTATGAGCAACAGCCACTTTATCAACAGCCACGGCCTTGATACTGACGAGCACTTCACAACGCCTCGCGATATGGCGACACTTGGTGCTGCACTTATTCGTGATGTGCCAGATGAATATGCACTTTATAAGCAAAAATCGTTTACTTATAACGGCATTAAGCAATATAACCGTAACTCATTATTGTGGGACGAAAGCTTAGATGTTGACGGTATTAAAACTGGTCATACATCAGAAGCTGGCTACAGCCTAGTTACCTCAGCAACTAAAAACGATATGCGTTTAATTGCTGTTGTTATGGGTACTACCAGCGAACGAGCTCGTAAAGTAGAAAGTAAAAAACTACTTAACTATGGTTTTCGTTTTTATGAAACAATTACTCCGTACAAAGCAGGCGATAGCTTTGCAGAACAACGTATTTGGATGGGTAACAAAGAAAATGTATCTTTAGGTATTTTAGAAGATACACCGATTACTATCCCACGTGGTCAGCATAAAAACCTTAAAGCTAACTTTGAGCTAGATAACACACTTGAAGCACCACTTGCTAAAGGTACTAAAGTAGGTACGTTATTCTTACAACTAGAGGGCGAAGATATTGCTCAATACCCACTAGTAACACTTGAAGAAGTGGAAGAAGGCAGCTTCTTTAGCAAAATTTATGATTACTTACGTTTACAGATCATGCAGTAATTTATAGCTCCCCTATTAACTAGGGTAACTAATTTAAACGTCTCCACTGTGAGGCGTTTTTTTTTGCTTGAAAAATGTTAGAATGTGCCCCATATAAGCAAGACTGCTAATTGCCTATCTGTATTAAGCTTCGAGCTTGCATAGAGTCCACACTTTTGTATGAGGAGTCACCGTCGTGGTTCAACCTGTTAAAGATACTAAATTTGATGAGTACCTAGAGTACCCTTGCCCATTTACATTCAGAATAATGGGTTTAGCTAATGTAAACTTAACTGATCAAATTTTAGCTAAGTTACAACCAATAGCACCTGGCGATTACGCCCCTAAAGTAAAACCAAGCAGCAAAGGTAATTACGAGTCAGTAAGCCTTGTAGCAACGGTTACTAGTGGCAAACACATTGAAGAAATTTACAACGTGATCAGCAATATTGATGACGTACGCCACATGCTTTAAGCCATAGTTGAGATTTGTTGTGAACGAAAACACTTTGATCGTACGCCAACTGGGTCGTCAGCGTTATATGCCAATTTGGCAAAAAATGCAGGACTTTACCGACACCCGTGATGAAAATACGCCAGATGAAATTTGGCTTGTAGAGCACGAGAGTGTATTCACCCAAGGTCAGGCTGGTAAGGACGAACACTTACTAGCTCCTGGCGACATTGAGGTGATTAAAGTTGACCGTGGCGGACAAGTAACTTATCACGGCCCTGGCCAGCAAATGATGTATGTATTATTTAATCTACGTCGTTTAAAGATTGGTGTACGTGAACTGGTTACATGGCTTGAAGAGTGCATTATTGAATCACTCGCCGAGTATGGTATTGAAGCTTATGCTAAAGCTGATGCACCCGGTGTTTACGTTAACGACAGCAAAATTGCATCCCTTGGGTTAAGGGTTCGTCGTGGTTGCTCGTTTCATGGCTTAGCATTAAATGTTAACATGGACCTAAGTCCATTTTTACGCATTAACCCATGTGGTTATGCGGGCATGAATATGGTGCAAACTAAAGAATTAGATGGTCCTCAAAACCTAGAAAGTGCAGGTGAAGGATTGGTGAAACACATGATCAAGAAGCTTAATGCAACACAGGTTAAGCATACTGAAGGGTTTGAAAACGAATGAATAAACCAGTCAAAATGGAACCAGGTGTAAAACTACGCGACGCAGAAAAAATGGCGTTGATCCCAGTAAAAGTTTTACCTACAGAAAAAACTGAAATGTTGCGTAAGCCAGAATGGTTAAAAATTCGCTTACCTAAATCAACCGATCGCATTGACGGCATTAAAAAAGCGCTACGTAAGCATGGCTTACACTCGGTATGTGAAGAGGCTTCGTGCCCTAACCTATCTGAATGTTTTAACCACGGTACAGCTACCTTTATGATTTTAGGTGCTATTTGTACTCGTCGTTGCCCATTTTGTGATGTTGCTCATGGTCGCCCATTAAAACCTGATGCCACTGAACCTGAAAAGCTAGCACTTACTATTAAAGATATGAAGCTAAGCTACGTTGTAATCACTTCAGTTGACCGTGATGATTTACGTGATGGTGGTGCACAGCATTTTGCCGATTGTATTCGCGAGATTCGTAAACATAATCCAACTATTACTATCGAAATTTTAGTACCTGATTTTCGTGGTCGTATGGACCGCGCACTAGAGATATTAATCGAGACGCCACCAGATGTGTTTAACCACAATCTTGAAACTGCGCCACGTTTATACAAACTAGCTCGCCCAGGTGCTGACTACAAATGGTCATTAGAATTACTTCGCCGCTTTAAAGAAGCTCACCCAGAAGTAAAAACTAAATCAGGCTTAATGGTAGGTTTAGGTGAAGAAATTAGCGAAATTGAAGAAGTGCTTCGCGATTTACGTGCACACAACGTTGACATGCTAACTGTAGGCCAATATCTACAACCATCTAAGCATCACTTACCGGTTAAACGCTACGTGCCACCAGTAGAGTTTGACGGCTTAAAAGCGTATGCAGACGAAATTGGCTTTACTCACGCGGCTTCTGGCCCGTTTGTGCGTTCAAGCTACCATGCTGATCAACAAGCAGCGGGTAAAGAAGTGAAGTAATCACTTTTCTCAAAAAATTAAAAAAGCCGTTAATAATGCATAATTATTAACGGCTTTTTCATGCTAATTGATAAAATAGCTTACTGCGCTAACTTACCTCTTGTGATAGAAAAATCAGCAAACCTAACACGTTCTTCATCAACTCGAAGGCTGTCGGTTTCAACAATTGAGCGGTATATTCCCCACTTAGGACGAGCAAAATCATCATCATTAAAGCCGCGCCACATATCTATGTTTTGCTCGCTTATATTAAATATCTCTGCGTTGTCGCTTAAGCGCGTTAATGTCATATCAAGCTTACCACTTTCACTAAATGTAGCTTGTACGAATACCTCGACCCATTCATCTGTAATTAAAGACCAGTCGGTTTCAATTAAGTTTTTATCAAGACCCGTGCTGTTACCGTTTTCGTCAAAGCCTGCGCTATATCGAACCTGTAGTTGATTACCTGTACTATTTTTTTGCGCTCCTGAGAGAGTGATAATAGGCTGATCGTCATTACCATTGGTGTTGTCGTTACTCTCGTTACGGGCTTTTATTTGAAAAAAATGGCTAAACTTACTCGTAAGCTCAAGCTCGCTACTTACTTTAAATTTCCAGCTGTATTGAAATGTCTCACCTTCAAACGCCAGTGTTTCTTGTGGTGATTTATCGTAGGTTTTTATTTCGTTACGTTGCCTGTCACTTGCACCTTTGTCTTTATCTTGGTCATCATCTCGGTGGGCTAAAAATACAAAATGGCTACCAATTATCGTATCGGTATCTTCGATAATATGGACAACACTTTCATGATTACCAGCGTATAAGTCTGGAGATTCAATTGACCCTTCGCCGAATGCATTTTCAATAAGTGTGTATGCGTCAAGTCCCGAATCTACGCCATCTGATTGCAATAACACGTGCGAGATGCTCTCAAAGCCATCAGCTTGAGTTATTGGTGCACCAACAATTGTTATGATAATTTGTGCGCCAGTACCATCTAAAGAGTTTACTGTTATTGTGTCTTGCAGTGTTTCATCTTCACTTAAAGATGTTATTGAAGCGTTTAAATCATCAAGTGTGTATGACCAATCTCCACCAGCATTTAAGCTAAAAAAACCATAGCTTGTAGCGCTATTTTCTTGTGCTATAAAAGCAGCCTCACCGGATTGTTGATCAGTAATGGTTAATGAGCCTGTTATTGCATCATTACTATCACTAATAACTTCGCCTCGGCTATTACCACCAATTATTGCAGGAGTTTGTAAAGTAATCGCTTCATTATTTTGCACCGTAGAATCAGAGCCAGAGCTGCCACAACCAACAACTAAACAAGATAGAAGTGCGGTTGTAATTACATTACACAGTTTAAGATTATATTTAGGCATTGTTAGCTTTATAGTTAATAGTAAGTTAATAAAATATAAACTTACCAATTAACTATGCAAATAACCACAACTCAATTACCAATTAACATGACCAATTTGATGGCAATCTATTTAAAATTATAAAAGCTATGTTTTTTCAGTGTGATACAAACAATTATTCCTATAGAACGTTTATTTATATATGTTTTAAAATAAAATTAGGTTAAAGCTGAGTTACTTGAGATAATTAGTACTGACATAATTATTTAGGTTCATTATGAAACTATTAGTTCGTAACTTGTCTCGTGCTACCACTGAGCATGAGCTTCGTACTTTATTTGCAGAGCACGGTAAAGTGACTACCTGCAACTTGGTACTTGATAAAGAAACTGGCCAATCTAAAGGCTTTGCCTTTTTAGAAATGCCAAACGACATAGAAAGTAAAAGCGCCATTAAAGCACTTAACCAATCTACTGTTGATAAAAGTAAGATCCGCGTAAAGCTTGCAGACGCATAAAGCTAACTGCAACTTATACTAAAAAACCAGCTAATGCTGGTTTTTTGCTTTTAGTGCCAAGTATTGTATTTAAGCTTTATATTTAGCTAAAAAAACTAAGCGGTTATTAAGCCGCTTTTTTTATACTTATAGTGCCCAATATTATAAAAGAAGCAGACAGCACAAAAAATGTCTCCTGCTCAGCTAATATTGCAGCAGCAAAAAATGCAATGCCACTAGCTATAAATAAATACCCACTTTTTTTACATTGGCTCATTATGTGCTCCTTTAGGTTGTTCGTTATTTATACACCTTATAAAATCAATCTGCAATTGAATGAAAAGTTCTCTATAAAAATTCGACATCGCTGCGGTGCTTCCTTTATATTGAAAGCCTAATTAAATAACAATATGAAGACTATGGCATCTACTCTTTTAAAAAGCGCTAGCCTAAGCCTGCTAGTTGCACTCTTTGGCTGCTCAGAGCCCGCAAGCCAACAAACCCCATTAGAAAATACAGCAGGTGTAAGCCTTAGCAATATTAAACAGCATATTAAAACGCTAGCCTCTGATGACTTTCAAGGCCGAGGCCCGCTTACTCATGGCGAAGTGAAAACAGTAGGCTACTTAAGCGAGCAATATAAAGCGCTGGGTTTAACCGGTGCTTATAAAGGTAAATACTTACAGCCTGTAAAAATGGCAATGGTGACAGCTAATCAGGACATGCAGTTAAAGGTAGGTGATTTGAGCTTTGAATCAGGCAAAGACTTTACCGCACGTACCGAGCAACTTCAGCCATTAATTGATGTAAGAAGCTCTGACGTTGTATTTGCGGGCTACGGTATTAATGCGCCAGAATATAGCTGGAATGACTATAAAAATATTGATGTAACTGGTAAAACAGTAGTTGTGCTAGTTAACGATCCAGGCTTTGCTACTCAAAACGATGCCCTTTTTACTGGCAATGCAATGACCTACTACGGTCGCTGGACTTATAAATATGAAGAAGCCGCTCGCCAAGGTGCAAAGGCTGTATTTATTGTTCATGAAACAGCACCTGCGGCATACCCTTGGGGCGTAGTTGAAAGTTCAAACACCGGCACCAAATACACGTTAATGGATAACAATTTAAACGCGTCTAAATTACCGGTTATGGGCTGGCTAACACTTGATGCGACTGAGAAAATGTTTAACGCCGCAAAGCTTAACTATCAAGATTTAAAACAAGCAGCATTAAATGATGACTTTAAAGCGACGCCACTTAACTTAAAAGCAAACCTTGCCTTTAAAAACGAAGTATCCCATGCAAAATCGCATAACGTAGTTGCACAAATTACAGGTAGCGAATCACCTGACGAATACGTTGTTATTAGCGCCCACTGGGACCACTTTGGTACTAAACAAACCGATACTGGCCCTAAGATTTATAACGGCGCAGTAGATAACGCTTCAGGCACTGCAGCCACGCTTGAAATAGCACGCATCATGAACAAAATGAACAAGCAAAAACCATTTAAACGCTCAATTATTTTTGCTAACTTTACAGCAGAAGAAACGGGGTTAATTGGTTCTGAAGAATTTGCATCGGGTGCGGTTGTACCTACAAAACAAATGGTCGGTCTATTAAATATTGATGGCATGAACGTGCTTGATGGCACTGACTACATTTTACAATACGGTAAAGATTTATCGACAATGGAAAGCTATTTAGCAAAGGCTGCAAAATCACAAGGCCGTGTTGTTAAAATGGATCCTCGAGCGCAAAATGGCTTATTTTTTAGATCAGATCATTTCTCACTTTCTAAGCAAGGCGTCCCTAGTTTATTATTTATGAGCCTGGGCGATACCGATCCTGAGTACATTGCGCATAAGTACCATAAAGAAGCAGACGACTACTCAGCTGATTGGTCGTTAGGTGGTGTTAAGCAAGATATAGATCTTATTGTTGATATAGCCACTCAACTTGCAAACAATGGCGATTGGCCAAAGTGGACGAGCGAGTCTGACTTTAAAGCCAAACGCGCGCAAGATAAGCAATAAATAACTATTAATAGTTATGTAATATAAAAATCCTCCTACTTGGAGGATTTTTGTTTTAAACGAGCCCGCATTAATAGCGTTTCGGCCTTTGCTCCTAAATAAACATAAATAGCTAGTGCAATTAAAAGCCCCACTACTGCAAGCATCATCGCTATTGCAGGCATTAAATATTCCGATTGCCCCAGCGCCGCTTTAAACATAGTTAACAACGCCTCAATTGATATAGCAATCAACACAGTAGATATAAACCGTGTAATAGTGCGCCGCGTAGACGAGTGCCTAAAAATATCCTTATGCATAAGGATTTCTTCTTCGAGTATTGTTTTACCTAAATCGAATACTGCTAATGCCAAGGTGATGTAAATAATGATACTAAAGGGTTCAAGTGGATCTGATGAGGTATCTACATGGGTTAATAGCGCGTATATATCATTAAAAACGATATTCAGTAAAAATAATACTAAGCAAAATAAGCACGCCACAATAATACCGTAACCCGCTTTAAAGTAAGGCGACATATTAGCGCGCGCAGTATCACCCATTACAAACTCAATAAGCTGCGTTAAGCTCACATCGACAACCAAGTAATGTTGATTATTAATTGGTTTTTTTAGTTCTTTAATCGCCGATATACATAAATGGTTAGTCGCTATAGAAATGTAGGGATCAGTAAAGCACACTCTATCACTTGTTTTAGCGTTCAAAAAATAGGGTCGCTCGCTTAAGTCTTGTTGATTACCACTTTCACCTAGTTTTTTGCTATATGCCCGTTTAAAGCAGACATTATTACCCTGCTGCAAACCTTCTGCATTTAAACAATATTGTAATTCTAAAAATGGGTACTGCTTAATCAGGTAGCGGGTATCACGCTCTTTAGTTAACCCATCCTCAATACTCATCAAAATAGATTCAAGTAAGCTGTGTATTACATGCTCATATTCGTGGTAGCGCTCAACACTACTGATATAACTCATTCGCGCCATTTTAAATACTCATTAACCTAAGTTATAAATAGATTTGCAAGTTTAAAACCAATAATAAAATAACTTAACAATCAGCAACTTAATGATATTCAAACTCGAGTTTTGCACTACTTTGGTGACTAAAAAGTAATATATTAAATTAAATGCACAAAAAA
>NZ_PJAV01000009.1:0-5806 GCF_002836695.1 Pseudoalteromonas sp. 78C3 | reverse complement strand
GGTTAATCTGCAAGGTGCGGTTGGTGCGGATGCAACAGAAAATGGTTTGGGTCAAGCAACTGCAGGAGCTGTTGACCTCACTACAGCTGCACCTTCAGTAACAGGAGGAACGTACAGTATATCAGGCCGTAATGATGCCGATGTTGTAATAGCTGATGGCGCTAGCGCTGAAGCAACTGCAGCTGCAATTAATAGCGTAACTAGCTCTACAGGTGTTACAGCTCAGGCAAGAACTGAAGCCGAAATTACATTTGGGGCAGCAGCAGCAGGGCCTGTATTAGATAGTACTATAAGCTTTGAACTAAACGGTGAAGATTTGTCATACACTTCAACAGGAACTGTTGATGGTGATAAACAAGCAATGGCTGAAGCCATTAATGGTGCAACTGATGATCATGGTGTGATTGCAACGATTGATAATGGTGTGTTGTCTGTATCAAATAATACTGGAGCAGATATTTCAATTGTTAATTTTAGTGATAATCTTGCTACACCAGCTGCAACCTTACTTGTAAAGCCTCAAGGTTACAATGGTACTGATGGAACCGAAATTACTTTAACTGCTGGAAGTACTGATTCGACTTTGATATCAGGCGCAGTCCAATTAAATTCTTCTGAAACGTTCAGTGTAGTAGCCGATGATGATTCAATTGCAGCAACTACTAATGCTGTAGTCAGTAAGCTAAATGATGTTTCTGACGTTGATATTACAAGCCAAAAGGGCTCGCAAGATGCGCTAGCAATTATTGATAACGCGATTGCAAACATCGACTCACAACGAGCGAGCTTAGGTGCGGTTCAAAATCGTTTTGACCACACAATAAGTAACTTAGCAAATATTTCTGAGAACGTATCTGCATCACGTAGCCGTATTCAAGATACTGACTTTGCAACAGAAACAGCAGAAATGACGAAAAACCAAATCTTGCAACAAGCAGGTACATCAATCTTGTCGCAAGCGAATCAGTTGCCACAAACAGCACTTAGCTTATTAGGTTAATAGGTCAAGCGTTAGCTTAATGGTTAGCTAGTACATAAAGTCAGTATTAGCTTTACAATAAAAGGAGGTGGCTTTAGCTACCTCCTTTTATGGTTCAAGGGCTAAAATTAAGCTATTGTTGGTTTAATTAAGTGAGAAATAGGAACTGTTATGAATACAATTACTTCAAATGCAGAGGTTACAACATTATCTAATCTAACCGCTGGAAATGACAAGCAGGTAGGACCGGTTGTTCACTCTTTAACCGAACGAGCTGTTGATGATGTAAATCAAGTAGAGAAACAAAATCAACAGCAATTACAGAAAAACCAATACGATATAAACTCTACGCAAAAGCAGCCTTTAGAGCGTGAACAATTAGAAGAGATGGCGCAACAATTGCAAGACTTCATGGGCGAAATGAACCGAAGTTTACAATTTAAAGTTGATGAAGATTCAGGCCGCGATGTAATTAAAGTTCTTGATAAAAACAGTGGTGAAGTCATTAAACAATATCCTTCTGAGGAAGTGTTAAGTTTAGTGTCTAAATTATCTGAATCGGCAGGTATTTTGATTGATCAAACGGTTTAGTCGGTAGTTTGAATTACTAATAATAAGTTAGTTTATTTTTGAGTATTTGAGAGGTGAAGTATGTCTATTTCGTTTAATGGCTTAGGCTCAGGTTTGGCCGTATCAGATATTGTTGATGCATTAGTTAATGCTGAACAAGCACCTGCTGAAGCTCGTTTAAATACTAAAGAAGCTAATTTAACAACAGATATTTCAGCTGTAGGGGCATTGAAATCTGCACTGGAAAAAGTGCAAACCTCAATGGAAGCTTTGGGGGATAGTGATAAATACCAGCAGCGTAGTACATCAGGTACTGATGACTTTATCTCTATTAGCGCAGATGAAAACGCGCAGCCTGGAAGCTATAACGTAAAAGTAGACGCATTAGCACAAGCTCATAAGTTATCGTCCCCTGCATTTGCAGCAGACGAGGCTATAGGTGCGGGTGTAATCACGATAGGTTCTGGCACAAATAGTTTTTCTACGGTTTTATCGGCTACAAACACGTTAGAAGATTTACGAGACCAAATTAATAACGGCCCTTATACTGGCAATGATAGTAATGATTCAGTTGTGGCCACTATAGTCACGAGTGATACAGGTCAGCATTTAGTGCTGACTAGTAAAGAAACCGGTGAAGACAACGCAATTACAATTTCCGTACAAGACGATGACGGTAATAATACTGATACTGGCGGATTATCTCGATTAGCTTATGACGTATCAGATACAGACCCAGCTAACCATACTACTAATCTAACTGAAGTAAACGCTGCACAAAATGCACAGATAACAATTGATGGTGCGTTGACTGTATCAAGTAATACTAATGAGTTTAGCAATGTTATTGATGGTGTTGACATTAATGTTAAGAAACTGCATGACATCGATGACGACATAAGCGACATATCAGTTACTGAGAACAATAATAATATTAAAACAGGTTTAAATAGTTTTATCAGTAGTTACAACGAGTTGTTAGAGCTTAGTAACACTTTAGGTGCGTCAGGTGAAGATGGCGTTGGCGTAATGGCTGGGGACTCATTATTACGTGGTGTAATGTCTAAACTGCGAGATACAATAACAGATTCAGTAAATGTGGGAGGGAGTTCGTTATCACTTTCACAATTAGGAGTAACAACTGACCGGTATGGTGTGCTTAGCTTGGATAGTGACACATTGAATGATCAAATTAAATCCGATGTTAGTTTAGTACAGCAATTTTTTGTTGGTAGTAATGATGATGGCTTTGCACAGTCGTTTGATGATTTAGTTAGTTTTTATACAGATTCTGACGGTATTATCCAAAACAGAATTGATAGTAAAACAAATCAGTTAGATGATTTAGATGATCAAAGAGAAAGTTTAACAAGTAAAATGGAGTCGTTATCAGCTCGTTTATATTCTCAATATAATGCGATGGATTTATTGGTGGCGAGCCTTAATAACACCAGCAGCTATGTCCAAGCTCAATTAGAGAACATGCCAGGCGTAGTTAGGCAATCAAATTAATAACTGAGTAAGAATATTATATATTTAATAAAAAACCGCTAAGTTTAAACTTAGCGGTTTTTTATTGTGTATTGCTCTTTGATTCAAATAGTAAGATATAGCCATACATTTAGTTAAAATAAAGGTCGTTTATTAGGCCTGTTTACTAGGTGCTTTTATAAGCTTTAATGGCCTTACCAGACTTTTTATGTTTAATAATAGCTTTAGAAGATTCATTTTTTGCATTATTCGCTTTAACTAAAATGGTATTTATACGAAGCTGAATTAATTCTAATTGCTCTGCACTTGGGCCTTCACTGCCTTCACACCATTGCTTTATATCAGTATTTAAAGTGTCTAAAAAAGGCTGAGCTTCGTCTGCATTATTATCATTTACCAACACTTCAATGTTACTAAGTAATGCTTGTATCTGCTCAGCATGGCTTGCTGGTGTTTGCGAATCCATAATTAAAATTAAACCGCAGGGTTGCGTTGATCTAGTGGGATATTATCCCAACCTTCTTTAATTTCTTTAACAATACTTGATACTTCAGTAATTGCTTCAATATCGTTATGTAGGTTAGCTTGCGTTAAGCGACGTTGGCAGTAATCGTAAAGTGCCAATAAATTGTTAGAAATACTAGGGTCTTGTTCTACTTCTAAATTAAGTGCATCTTGCAGTGCACCAAATAACAAAATACATGCTGAAATATTTTCACCTTTTTTTGCTATTTCTTTGCGCTCAATAAAGCCCTTTGTTGCAGCTAAACGACCAATAATATTACTGAATATAAGGTTTATTTGTTCGTAAGGTGCCATTTCGGCAATGCTGCTAGCACGAACTTGACTGTATTTTTTTACTGAGACATGAGCCATGGGAAAATCCTAAAATTTAAAACGATAAAATTATGTGAAAGCTAATATAAAAACTTATATAAAAAATCAATAAAGCTTTTATACTTTTATAAGAACAAAGCAATATTAATGCCAAGCATTTTTGCTTATCTATATATCGGCATTTGTAACTTCAACTTAAATTTATAATTGAGTTTATTTACTAACAATAGCATTTTTATAGCCGAGTAAATTAATTTTTAGAGCTAAGTTATAGTTAGGTAATAGTTAAGTAATGGCTAAGTTAAAACTATAACCCATACTTAATGATTAACTATTAAGTATGATTGACTTAACTAGCCCGTCTGTTTTTTGGCGTTTATGTCAAAAAACTGCCGCTATCACTTGCATCCATGCTGAACTGGCTTACAATTTAACTAATTATAAAAATTAGTGAAAGTACGGCTCGCTAAATATGATCTTGATTTTAGATAATAATAACAACCGCGCAATAGGATTAAATGCTTCGCTTGGCTTTATTGGTGAAGCTGCTCAACTATTAAGCGAAGACTGCTTTGAACAAGAATGTAAAAAATATCAGCAGCAAGAATGCATGATTATTTTAGGAGCGTTGCAATCACTTGACCACGAAAGCTTAATTAAACGCTATCCAACATTACCGTTTTTATTAATTGGCGAAACGCTAAAACCACTATTAAGTATAGCTAATGTAGTGGGGCTTATTTGCGAGCCATTTAATCACGAAGTGACAACTCAGTTACTTCACGACTGCCAGCAGTATCAGCGTATGTTGCCAAACGAGCACAAGCACAGTAAACCACACAAAACGTTTGATGGTCTTGTTGGTGAAACCGATGCGGTTAAAGATGTGCGTTTTTTAATTGAGCAAGTGGCAAAAACTGATGCTAATGTTTTAATTTTAGGCGAATCAGGCACAGGTAAAGAAGTGGTTGCCCGTAATGTACACTTGCTTTCAAAGCGTATTAATGGACCGTTTGTACCTGTTAACTGTGGTGCTATTCCGGCTGAGCTGCTCGAAAGTGAACTATTTGGCCACGAAAAAGGCGCGTTTACTGGTGCTATATCGGCTCGTAAAGGGCGGTTTGAACTAGCTCAAGGTGGGACGTTATTTTTAGATGAAATAGGCGATATGCCACTGCAAATGCAAGTTAAGTTGCTGCGAGTATTGCAAGAACGCAGCTACGAACGTGTTGGTGGTACAAAGGCTATCCAAGCTGATGTACGCGTTATTGCGGCCACGCATCGTAACCTAGAAACAATGATTGAAGAGGGGAGTTTTAGGGAAGATTTATATTACCGCTTAAATGTATTTCCTATCGAAAACCCATCGCTTAGTGAACGTGCTGATGATATTCCGCTGCTTTTAAAAGAGTTAATGCGCCGTGTTAACGACCAAACAGGTTCTACCGCTAAGTTTACCGAGCGCGCTGTTGAGAGCTTAAAAGAACATGCTTGGCCTGGTAATATTCGTGAGCTTGCTAACTTAGTGGAACGTATGGTTATTATGTTTCCTGAAAAAGTGGTTGATATTCCCGATTTACCTAATAAATATCGTTACATTGAAGTTGAAGCCTACGAACCAGAATACCCTGAAGAGTTAATGGAAAAAGACGCTTTTAACGACATATTTAGCACCGGTTTTAGCGATTACGAAAGTGAGCCAGACGCTGAGTTTAGCCAAACGGGTAGTGGGCTATTGCCAGATGATGGTATTGAACTTAAAGATTATTTAGCCGAACTTGAAATTAGCTTAATAACCCAAGCGTTAGAGCGCTATGATTACGTTGTAGCTCGCGCTGCAGAAATACTAGGTGTACGCAGAACAACACTCGTTGAGAAAATGAAAAAGTATAATCTTTCAAGAGATTAAGGTCGCGGATTCAAATCTGG
>NZ_PJAV01000008.1:0-5861 GCF_002836695.1 Pseudoalteromonas sp. 78C3 | reverse complement strand
ACGCGCTAAAATAGTTTCTATAAACTTCTTACCAAATGACCCAGTGCCACCCGTGATTAAAACTGTTTTATTGTTTAACATAACTTTTCCAATATGAGACTATTTTAAGAGCTATTACTAAAGCGTAATTTCACCTAAAAAAATAATTTTACGATAGATCATGCTCGCTTTCTGCTAGCAAAATATAAATAATTTAATATAAATAATGAGCTTTGAAATATATTCAACCTCATATGGTAACGAAGTATATGCCAATGCCAAGTCAGTGATTTAAGCTTATTAGCCGATATGGAACCAGCTCTAACTCTGTATTTTGCCAAAACTTCAGGTACTCCTAACGAGTAAAAATCCTGCCCACTAGATAAAATCTCGAGCCACATTACATAGTCTTCGTGTTTTACCTCTTTTTGTTTAGGTAATACAACTTTAGAGCGATCAATTATACCTGTTAAATTACCAATAAAGTTACTCTTTAAAAGAGTTTTAAAATTAACGCTATTTTTTATACTAACTCGAGTTAATACACTGCCAAATTCATCAATTCTTTCATATGAAGAGTGGGAACAGACAGTATTTTCACCCGCTTTACATAGAGCTATTACTTGTTTTTCTAACTTAGTACTATACCAAAGGTCGTCACTATCTAAGAAGGCAATAAAACGCCCTTCGGCTTTCTCTATCGCAACATTTCGGCTATTTGCTACACCTAAGTTTACTTCATTATTTATTAAAGTAACTCTAGGATCTGAAAACTCAGTGACCACTGCTAGAGTGTTGTCTGTTGAGCAATCATTAACAATGATTAGTTCCCAGTGTGTATATGTTTGAGCCATCACAGATTCGATACTTTCTTTGATAAAAGCCTCGCAGTTATAAGCTGGCATTATAATACTAACTAGGTGCTCTTTAAACATTAGCTAATTTCACTTGCTAGGTTTATTGCGTCAAGCATTGAGTCCTCGATAGAACAGTATTTCCAGTCTCCATAACGACCTATGGAATGAATATTTTTTTGAGACAAAATTTCTAATATTTTTTGTTTTGAAGAATTCGATTTGTCACTAACATGTACGTACGCAGGATCCATCACAATGGAACAATGAGAAATCAATTTGTGGTCATCAATAATACCCACAGCCTTCAAATTATCTATCGTTAATTGTAGTTGTGTCTCTATATCAACGTCATCTTCGGGTGAGTAACCAACCTCTACATACATACTTAGCTTATCACTACCCAAAATATTATCGTAAAAGCCAACTCTGTAGAAGTTGATATTTTTATCTGGGAAATATAACCAATGCGTATCCTGGTTAGGTGATTTTTTATCAAAACCTAAGTTAAATACTAGTACTTTGTTATAGCTAAAATCATCAGCTAGCAGGTTTACTCTATCTACATCTAATTGCTTAGAAAACATTTTCAAAGGCGAACTATTTATCAAATAATCAAATGCTATTGTTCTTTTATTTGTAACAACGAGCTTTTCTTCATAGCAAATTTTTTGTACAGTTTCGTTTAGTGAAATTTTCGTTGTTGGGACTGACTCAGCTAAAGCATCAACAAAAATCCTTGCCCCTTCTTTTGGATAAAGAAAACTTGAGTTGTAGCTTTCAACTGACTGCTTTTTGAAAGATTTGATAACCTGATCTAAGTTAGCATAAGGGAAAAATCGCCCCATGGCATTAACATCTAGTGTATTCAAATCACAAGCATATAGCTTTTCATTATAAGGTTTCAAAAAGTAGTCAGTTATAGCCTTACCAAATTTCGAATAAAGCATATCTAAAAAAGAATTATAGCTTTCTTTGTCTGAACGGAAATAAAGATCATACAAACATTCTTGAAATTTATCTTTTTTAAGCTGATGTATATTAGACTGAAAAGGAAAGTCTATAAGCTCATCATCAAAGAAAATTTTTGTGACTTTAGTTCTTTCAACAAGTTTACTATCATCAATCTTGTTTTTAAAAAAGTTTTTTAGTTGATCAGTTGCAAAGTGAAAAAAGTGACCTGCATAATCCCAAACAAAACCATCTTGGTAAATAGTTCGACAATAACCACCTAACTCAGGCTCTTTCTCTATAATTAGGTAATCCTCTGAATTTACAAAGTTAGCGAAGGCTAGCCCTGAAACACCGCCACCCAAAATTAAATATTTCACTTTAGTCATTTACTTTGTTCCTTAGAATAACTCAATGTACCTTTAACCATCAGCCTTAAACACTGTATAAAACTAAATACATTTTTGTACTCTGAATATTTCTTGATTGAGAAAGCTAAATCATATAAAAGTCCTGAAATGCCAAACAGACGGTAAAATGCAGCACCTTTTGAAAACAACAATTGCTCATTATAATCTGTACCAGAACTTTCTGGTGGATGAACAACTATAGGTAATGGGATATAAACACACTTAAGGCCATTATCTAGTGCATCTTTCAAAAAAATAATCTCATCATGAACACGATATTTACTACCTAAGCCAAATTCTAGATCCAGTTTCAAACCACTTTTAATAATCGATTCTCTTTTAAACGTAATCTCAATAGATGCGCATTTTAGAATGCTCATCTTAGTGTGATAATACTCTTCGTTAGAGTAATTTGGTTTAAAAGGCTTACCTTCTGTTGTTTGTATCTGAAAAGTTATAATGTCAGCGTCTGGATACTTAATATAAGCATCTTTGACTATGCTCTCATAGTTTTCTAAATAACTAACATCGTCATCAGCAATGATGCAGATATCACCGCTTGCATTCTCAATAGCGAGATTTCTACTTTTTGAGGAGCCTCTTTCTTTTTTTGATATCATAGTAATATCATCTAAAGTTTCGGTACCTTCGAAATCTGATTGGTTGATTAATAATAACGGTGAAACTATGCATTTATTTTTCCAATCGATATCACCGATACACGATTTAGCCATAGTTGCCATTAAAATTTGAATATTCATTTTAACTCCACGAGTAAATAACCTCTGCTTTTGACATAATATAGAACTCCCAAATTAAAAAGAAAGAACCATAAAGAAGTATAAATAAGAATAGCTTTCCTCTATTTTTCACATACTCAAATAACATAGCAATGATTAAAAATTCAGAAATCAGGAAAAGCCGACTTGAACGTGATGCAAGCCTTAAATCAAAACTTAAAAGCATGTATAAACATGAACCAGTAAGAAAGCTCAAAATTAAGATTTTGCGGTATGTGTTAAGTTTATCAAACTCGGGGACAATCAACAAAACTAATATAGAGATAACCCATATCTTAAGAAATTCAGGCGTTAACCAGCCACCCTGAACATTAGCATTTTCAATATAAAATTGTACTTTCATTAAAACTGGGTTTGGATCTAATCCGATTAAGTATGTTAGGAGGTTACTAAAGACCCCCGCAAGATAAAAAATTGAAAATAAAGAAATTAATATTAAATATCTCTTCTTTGTTAAATTAAAAAAACTGGCCAAAATTAAAAAAACAAAACTAAATATAGCAACGCTATGAAACATTAATGCTATAAAGTTAAGAAAAATGTATAGCATCTTTCTATCAACAATAAATCTCAGCGAGTATAAGAAGATCAGCATTGCTAATGCTTGCCTTATTTGCCCATATGGTCCTCTAAAATAATAAAGAAAGAAAAACATTAATACTGCTATTGATGCATATCTTAAGTCTCTATTTACAATAGAATATAAAAAACAACATATAATCAATGAGTAAATAGTATTAAATAAGAGAAAGTTCCCATTGATTGATTTAACCGCTAATATTAAAAACTGAAAACCTGGCTCTATCCACCCACCAATTCCAATATCATTAACATTATTAAAAATATTTTCATATAACTCTAAATCCCAGCCTTTATCACGGGAAATCAAAAGCACTAATAAAAATAAAATAGATAACAACGCACTTGAGCTTTTAAAACTAACTTTTCCCAAAATATCACTGTAAGCAATAAGTAAAATGAGCAGTAGCGCAATGAGTAGCAACCCATAATTAGCGATTGTATAATAATTCACTTAAACGCCTTAAATGATAGATTGTTAAAAGGTTCACACATCAAAATTGCTCAAAAATAACTCACTTGGAAACTTTTAAATAAGACACATTATCGTACTTCATATAGTGCGCGACACTCGAACCATGATGTAAAACTTGAACTTGTGAGTAACTCTTTGAAAGTGCATTTATTAAAATCTCTGCAGGCACTTTATTCTCAACAACCTCAAAACCGAGTGCCCCTTCAAGCCCTAAGCTATTTTTGATATTCGGGTGTAATTTAACTAACTTTTTATCATAAACTCTATCTGCAATATCGATGAAACGACTATCAAAACTCCAGTCACTTATATATATAAAACACTTATTCCCCTCACCGACACTTGCTGGATCAAAGTTATAAATTTTATTTAAATAAGCTACGTTTTCTTCGCAGTAACTCTTCATACTTTTAGTGATTTTTAAGATAGAAAAGTTTTTCTTTTTTATTTTAATTCGCTCTGCATACTCTTTTGGTTCAAATACATAAACCCCATTACAGAACCAACTTCCTCCAAATACAGTACTTATACCTAACACATCAAAAATTTTAGTTTTATAGCTAGGTACATATATGTCATTTCTATATGTACCAATTCCTTCTTCGTAAACATAAATCTGCTTTGTTCTGGATATAAGTTTGAAGTAAGCGAGGTATAACGCTAACCTAGTACCTATGTCACCATCGATATAAGTTTTTGTCGGTTTTAAACGACTTCCTTTAACAAATGACATGAATCGATTTTTTACAAACAGTACTTTTTTCCAATCACCTGCAGATTTAATATTATTAAAAACAGCTTCTGCATCATGAAACATATCAATAATTATTAAACAACTACCTTCTTTTTTAGAACCGGCAATTATACTAGAAACCGTGATTTGCATGGGTTTTGAGGCAATATAAAGTTCCATTTATTGTTTGACCTTACTTATATTTTTAAATGTACAAAAATACATTATGCATATTTGTAATATTGATGAAAAAAACAATGAGTAAACCAACAAGTCCATTGAATATAATGAGAATATGCAAGATATCCCTATATGTATCAAAGCGACAAAAATGCTAACCGATGAGATTAACTTATTTCTTGCTTGATAAAACAAAAGGTTTACCAGAATGAAGTATGGGATCATTAAAGAGTATCCTAACACTAGAACAGCAACCCACTGACCTAGATTTGTATACTCATCACCAAAAATATAAACAAATAATGAGTCTGGAATTAAGTAAACAAAAATAGGAAACAAAGGCACAATTAGGAATGACTTTAAAACAAGTTGCTTTACCTCTATTGTGTTAAGGGCCCTATTTTTCATTTTCGCATAAAAATGAGGTACTAAAGCTCTATTTAGTGCCAGTAAAAGCAGGTAAAAAATACTTGCAATTTGAATTGCTAAAAAGTATTCCGCAAGAGCACTTTTGGAAAAAGAGTCATTGATGATAAACCTTTCGACATGTCCTCTAATCACACCTGATAGAGCATGTAGTAAGAGAGGTAAACCAAAAGAAAATAAATATAAAATATGCTTTTTATTTATTTTCTTATTGATTCTATTCGTATACGTTTTTAACGTAAAAAATAGCCAGAGAGAAGGAATAAACCAAGAAAGTGCCCCGGCATAAACTCTGGTCTGTGATGTTGCTTGCGTAAACTCGAATAAAATAATAATACTAAATAGCAAAGTCACACCACTAATCACTTGTGCTAAAAAGTATTTATGTACTTGCCTAGAAGCTTGAGCTATAGAGAAGTTAAGCATAAGTAACACATAGCAAAATGATGCTAAAGCCGATATTGCTATGTGGTT
>NZ_PJAV01000007.1:0-6378 GCF_002836695.1 Pseudoalteromonas sp. 78C3 | reverse complement strand
CAATATCTTCGTATAGCTTTGGCTGAGTAATTTATGCACTATAAAACATCAAACATTTCTAACAACATCGACGAAGAATCGATTCCTGATGACTGCATTAGTAATCTAACCGTAGATAATATTGTATTTGCTATTCATGAAGGTAAGTTAAAGGTGTTGCTGGTTAAATATAATCGAGGCCTTGCAACAAGCCAATGGGGTTTAATTGGTCATTGGGTTCGTAAAGATGAAAACTTAGACCTTGCAGCTTTACGTGTTGTTAAAAGTACGACCGGTGTTGAAAACCTTTATTTAGATCAGTTAGGCGCGTTTGGTAACGTTGACCGCTACCCTGCTAGACGTATTATAACCATTGTTTACTATTCGCTCGTACGCTTTGAAGAAACCAATCTTGTGAGCGGCGACAATGCTTTAGAATGTGAATGGTTTGATGTAAATAACGTTCCCCCTTTAATGTTTGACCACGCCGACATTTTAAAAAGTGGCTTAGATTACTTACGCTATAAAGTAAGACACGAGCCGATTGGTTTTAGCCTGCTCCCTGAAAAGTTTACCTTGCTTGAGCTACAAGGAATTTACGAGTCAATTTTAAATAAATCACTCGATAAACCTAACTTTAGACGTAAGTTCCAAAAAATGAACTTGCTAATAAACTGCAAAGAAAAACAAACCAACGTAGCTCACCGAGCTGCTACTTTGTACCGTTTTGATATAAACGTATACGAAAAATTAAGAGAGTTTGGTTTTACATTTGAGTTTTGAATACACAGGTATAGTTACAGTATCATACCCTAAAAGTTAAAAATTAATCAATCCAAGAACAAAAGTAGAAAAACACTATAAATTGAAAACTTTTAAATAGGCTGGACTTCATATCATTAATTATTTTGCTGATATGCCTTACTAAAACTTGTTTCAGCTTTTGGTTAATTAGATACGATGTTTAGTCTATACAATAGAACTAATTTGCTATGATTACTTTCCCTATTTTCTAATGATAAATGTTCTGATCTGATATTGTAGTGGCACAACGATCATACTATTAAGGCAAGTAAATTTTTTATCTTATCATTAGGTAAAAGCTAATATCTAAATAATTACTTACATAATAAGATAGCTTAAATGTCTGAGAGAAAAATTGCAGTTCATCTTTTTAAAGAATAAAGTAAAATTTAGCAATAGAGGGTTATGAGTGATTTAAAAGATTTTTTAAGAATTTAAACTTAGTTAGCTTTACTACAACTATATAAAAATCAACCATATATTTTATAAGCGAGAAATCGATAAATTTCTTGAAAGATATTTTTTGTTATCAGTCATAGAGCTTTTAAAAATTAAAGAACCAACTGGACTTAAAGCGATAGTTGCTGACAATAAGCAGCCTACAGTAAGTGACATCTTCTCTAAAAGACTGCTTAGCTTCTCTTCAATTTGATTTTACAGATAAATCAGTCAGATCTATAAAAATTAAAATACTAAAACTAGCCAGCTCATCCTACGAAAACTGGGGTTTAGTTTTTGGTTCAATAGTTTTAACAATAATTTAAAATGCAGCTATATAGAAGCAATGAATCAGCCTGAAATTTACGAAGAACTTCTTTATGCTATAGAAAGTAATCTAACAACAGACATTTTTTAAATCTATTATTTTTCGTGCGTAATTATCTCTTCTATTTTACAATCGAAATACTCGCACAACGCGTCTAATGTCCGCGTAGTCGTAGAATAATTATTATTATTTGCCATTTTTGACATAGCGGCTTTATTTACTCCGGCAGCATTTGCAACTTCATCTAACGTAATTTTACGTCCCTCATTCAATGACTTAGCTGCGATTAATTCCCTTAAGTTATAAACAATCATTTTAATACAACCAATTATTTCAAAAGTTTCCTTACAGGATACTTTTCGTATGATTTAATCACTTTAGTTTCTTATGAGGATACTTTTATGATTAAAAATGAATTTACTCTGCTTTCTGCAAAAGAACTTTCAAGCTTTATTAAGTTCAGCCCAGATTACATTAACCGTAAGTTGAAAGACAATGTTTTTTTTGAGGGTGAGCATTACATTAGACCTTTTGGATCAAGAAAAATACTTTACCTTTTAGAAAGTGTAATGGATGAAATGTACAACACCACGTCTAAAGGTGAATGCGAATTTGCCATTCCTCTCGCAAGTGGAGGTGTATGCTATGGCTAGTGTAAGAAGCCGAAACGATAAGTTGTTTTTTGATTTTTATTATCAAAATATACGATGTCGTGAGCAGACCTTACTCAAGGATACAAAAGCTAATCGTATCAAACTTGTGAAAGTTCTAGAAAGTATTGAAATTCAAATTATGCTCGATCGTTTTGTTTACCGAGATATGTTTCCGAATAGTAACCGCTGCAAGGCATTTAAACTGTTTGATGACCAGATAGAAGCTATAAAAGCTAATGAAACGAATAAAGCTGATGTTATTTTACAGAATGTACCTAACTTCGAGGCATTTGCTTATGAGTGGCTAGCAGAAAGTAAAATTCATTGGAAAATTAGTCATTTTAAAAATGTGTCTATGATCTTTGAGGGTTATTTAATTCCTGAATTTGGCAAGTTTAATCTTGATGAAATAAGCCGTGCTCATATTATTAAATATCGCGCGGGCATATTAGAGCCTAAGCGTAGTAGTAAAAAACAATTGAGTAATGATTGGATCAATCATGTTATGACACCTCTTAGAGGCATACTTAAAGAAGCGTCATTACGTTATGATTTTCAAACTCCTTTTAACAATATAAAACCACTAAAAGTAGTTAAAACCAAGATAGAACCTTTTTCACTCAAGGAAGTTCAGCAATTTCTTAAGTATGTAAGAAGTGATTTTCGTAATTATTATACCGTTCGCTTTTTTACTGCGATACGAACAGCAGAGATTGATGGTCTCAAGTGGGAATACGTTAACTTTGATCGAAATGAAATTACTATTCATGAAACCTTAGTTGATGGCAATGTTGAGACACCTAAAACAGCAACATCATATAGAAATATCCAACTGTCTAGAGTTGTTGTTGATGCATTAAAAACACAATTCAAAATAACTGGTAAGAACACTTATGTTTTTTGTAATAAAAAAGGTAACCCTCTTGACCATCGAAATATAACTAAAAGGGTATGGTATCCAACGCTAGAAGAGCTCTCTTTAAAGAGGAGACGCCCTTATCAAACGAGGCATACATGCGCAACATTATGGCTTTCTGCTGGTGAAAATCCTGAATGGATAGCTAAACAAATGGGTCACAGCACGACTAAAATGCTATTTGAAGTTTATAGCCGTTATGTTCCAAACAATACTCGACAAGATGGTAGCGCTTTTGACCGCCTACTTCTAAATGCCAACATTGAAGAAGAGGCTACTTATGAATAACTATATTTATGGTTGGTTAAAAAATTTACATATTAACGGTACTTTGCCAACAGCCAATTGTGAGCTATTGATAAGTAAGCAAGTAATTTACGCTATTACATCTGCTGATATTGCTAGAAGATGCCAAATAGTATCTGGCTTAGCTCAATTTCAGTTAACTCACGATATAATGGGTAACCATATTGTTTGTAATATAGAGCCTATACTTTCTCAATGTAACGAACAGCAGTATCTTAATTTAACGTCGATGATAATTAATACAAATGAGCATTTAATAGCACGATTTTTTAAGCTACTTAGCTTTGTCACATGTAGTGAGTTGCAGCCTTTTATTGATTTTATTTTAACTAAACAAAGCATTTTGCAAAAATTCATACATGCACCGGCTAGCTTAAACCACCATCACTCTTATACCCATGGATTGTTTGAGCACAGTATAGAGGTAGCTGAAATTGCATTTAATAACGCTAAACACTTAAACCATTCCAGTATAGAATGCCAAGCGGCATTAGTAGCTGGCTTATTTCATGATATTGGTAAAATATTTGTCATGCTACATCAAGCCAGCGATCGCTATATACCTGGACCACACGAAGGTTATAACTTTGCTATCTTAGCTGAGCCCTTAGCGAAGCTAGGTAGTTGTAATAGGCAGTTGCTGGAGTTATTAAGCAGTTTATTAGCTGCCAAGCCATCTGGCTATAAAGCGAGATATGCAATTGAACATATTGTGCAACAAGCTGACCGATGCTCTTCTGAATCTGCTTTTATACATGCTAAATTTCAAGAACTTCCTGATTATTATCATTTTTGCAAAGTTGGCGACAAAGTTCTTAAAAGAATGAGTTAACGTTTTAAAATACCTAAACTTAATTTGAAGCTTTTAAGGGTCTTCGCCGGCCCTATAACTTATAATAAGCAGCAAATGAAGAAAACTCATTAAGCTATGGTGGCGCCTCGAATTTTTATATGTGCCTTTACTACCCTTTACTGTAATTAATAATCCAACTTCTAAAAAGCCATTGCCATTATGTTTACCTAGAAACCTGCCCTCCTCAATTGAGGCGCTTTCGATGTGACTATCGCTTAATCCAAATGACGAAACTAATTGTTCCCAGTAAGACCTAGCTTGAGTAACATTTTGATTTTGTAAATCTACTTGATGAAAACGAAATTTGAAGTGGCCCGACTTTAATTTAAATTTTATACATAAATTTAAAAAGTTGCGTATTACTTGCCCATCAGGACAACGAAGAGCGAAATTCTTCCCTGCAGCAGCATATTTCAATATTTGTAGGGCATCAAATGCTTCACTAAGAGTTACATTTTTCTGACTTAATAAAGTATCAAATTTCTGACATAAATAATAAAATGCTTTTTGTGAAGAAACTCTTTTTAAGTCATCTTTAGTATTATCTAAACTTGGGAAGTTAGGAATTAAGGGCAGCTTTTTACCTTTCCTAGGATATTCTCTGCTTACACTCAGAGCGTTATCATGTAATTTTTGAACTTGCTCCACAGGGAGTGAGTAACTCGATGCTGTATCGTGTACTGAGTTTAGTTCTAGCGATTTAAGAGCATTTGCATAATCTAACATTCTTATTTGCCCATCAGCTTTAAACTTTTGTTTAAAACCTTTAAACGATGGTGTGATTAAATCACTAACCTTACCCGCATATTGGATCGAATAGTCTTGCTCTTGTTTTTTACTATAAAATTCAATTCTTTCAATTAAACTTTCACCTGGCATAAACTCCTTAAAATTAGCTCTCCCTATACATTCAGATAAAAAATACTTAGATACTGTATATGTTTGATTCATTTGTGCGCAATGCTGTATGTCCTTTAAGTGTAAATAGCTATTTAGTGTCGACACTGTGACTTTATGACCAAGTAAATGAGACAAAAAAAACATTTTTGAACGAGTATTGTCTTTAACTTTTAATCTTTTGTTAAAGTGAGTAATAAAATTTTGATCAAATAAGTCATTTTCAAATATAGATAAATACTGCCTTCCCGTTAATACCAAGTTTGAATTTAATCTGTACCAAGTCCAATTAGCAAAGCTATGTCTTAGATGATGAATTCTTAGAGTATGATCCTTAGTATAATAATGCAGTAATTGCGTTAATAGCTCGTATGCTTTATTTACGCTAACAGAGCAGTTAAATAACAATGAATTTGATGGCTTATTTTCAGTGTTTTTTTGAACGTCATAAAAGCTTCTTAACTTGGCTAAATGCTCTTTTGGCCATAACGCATCAAGAGGTAGTTCTCTTCTAGCTGAAGGTGTTTTTAAACCCCTTATTTTATTTGGTCTGATTGATAGTAGAATCCAATCATATTCACCTTCATTTGGCTTTACAGGTGAAACCTGAATATCACCAAAGTACAGCTTAGCGGCTTCATTACGGCGCAAGCCGCTATAAAAACAAAAACACATCAACAAATATGCATATAACTCAACAAGACTATTATTAAGGTTGTTACTTAAATATTCCAGAATTGCGCTTGCATGACTCGCTGTCACTAAATTAGCATCAACCTTGCTTTGAACAGGTGCTATATCAAGATCATCAATACACAAATCTTTGACAATTTCTGACTCAATCAAAAATTCAGAAAAGTAGTATAAGTATTTTTTCCTTGGCGCTGAGGTAAAATACTCGGTCGCATCATTTAATTTTATTGCCCAATCAGATGCCGAAATTATTGCTAAATCAGTTTGAGTAAAAACCGTTAAAAAAGGTTTGCTAATACTTTTTACATAATCAATTACTGTTCCTATTTTTAATCTTCTTTTAGCTACCCCCCCCTCTTTCAAAAGATAATAAAGCCAGCCACATAAGATATAAAAATAAATACTATTTTTTTCATTTTTCAGTTCTTGTTCAACAAATCTAATGCACTGTACCCTTGGAGCCCTTTGGCTATTGAGTTCTTTTAGGTTTTTATAGATATGCTCTAACTTA